>CATVQO010000049.1 GCA_958346165.1 uncultured Collinsella sp.
CGCCGCAGCGGGCGATGGCGCGGATGCCCTCGGGCAGCTCGTAGCCGTGCAGGTCGGTGGAGCGCATCAGGATGGCGTCGGCCTCCTCGGCGGTGCCAACAAACTCGTAGCCCTCGCCAAATTCGACCTTGCCGTCCTTGGTGATGTCGTCGATGGTCTTAATCTTGCGCATGGAAAACTCCTTAGCGGATTTGTTTATAACAAGTGGTTTGAAGTGGCTGGTCGGCCCGCGGGTTGCGGGCTAGTTAGATCGCGGGCTCAAACTATGCTGCGCTTCGAAGTCCTTCATGTACGAGGCCAGTACCTGCACGTCTTCCATGGTTACGGCGTTGTAGACGCTGGCGCGCATGCCGCCCACCAGGCGATGGCCCTTGACGTTCTGAATCTGGTGCTCGGCCGCGCCTGCGACAAAGGCCGCGTCGAGTTCGGCGTCGCCGGTGCGGAAGGTGACGTTGGCGATGGAGCGGCTGTCGGCCTGCGTGGTGCCATGGAACAGCACACTGTGCTCGAGCAGGTCATAGAGCAGGTTGGCCTTGGCCCAGTTGCGCTCGGCCATGGCGGCAAGTCCGCCGGTCTCCTCGACCCACCGGAACACCTTGCCGCACACGTAGATGCCAAAGGTGTTGGGCGTGTTGAGCATGGAGCCCTTGGCGGCCTGGGTCTTAAGGTCCAGGTACTGCGGCGTCTGCGCAAAGGCGGGACCATCTGTGATGAGGTCGTCGCGCACGATGACCACGGTCACGCCCGCGGCGCCGGCGTTTTTCTGTGCGCCAGCGTAAATGAGCCCGTAGCGCTCAACGTCGAGCGGCTGCGACAGAAAGCAGCTCGAGACATCGGCTACCAGCGGTACGTCGCCGCAATCGGGCAGCTCGTGGAACATGGTGCCAAAGATGGTGTTGTTCTGGCAGATGTAGACGTAGTCGAGCCCGTCGCCCGCGGCCTCGGCGGCAATGCGCGCGTTGATGTCGGCCATGTCGGGGATGCGGTCGAAGTTGGTGTCCTCGGAGCTCGCGAGCAGCACGGCCTCGCCGTACTTGGCGGCCTCCTTGTATGCCTTGTTGGCAAAGTTGCCGGTCACGATGTAGCCGGCGCGGCCGCGGCGCATGAGGTTCATGGGGATGCCCGCAAACTGCAGCGTGGCGCCGCCCTGCAAAAACAGGACACGGTAGTTGTCGGGGATGCTCAGCAGGCGACGCAGGGTTGCCTCGGCGTCGTCGATGATCTGCTGGTACATGCTAGATCGATGGCTCATCTCGAGCACGGACATGCCGCAACCGCGGTAGTCCATCATCTCGTCGGCGATCTCGGCGAGCACGCTTGTGGGCAGCGCTGCCGGGCCAGCTGAGAAGTTGTGCACACGTGCCATCTTCTAGTTCCCCCTTGTAGTCGTTTGGACGTTCGGGTTACTTTAGCACAGTGGAGCGCCAGGCGCGACCGCATCACGGTAAAACTCGAGTGCGTCGCTATGATTTACAGGATGGTTACATGGGGGAGGGGTGCTTTACTCCTCAGGCAAATCCAAATCTGCGAGCGAAGACATGAGGTTCCTAGGCGCTTGATCTCTTCGTCCTAAAGTAGCTACCTCCTAGTCACTACGATGCTAGCGTGGCGATGACGGCTTCGTCGCCGGCGTATATTAGGGTGTTGCCGTCGGGGATGATCGTTTGGCCTTCGCGCTTGAGCATCACCACAATAAACGGATGTTTGCCTTGCGGCACATCGCACAGGCGCTGGCCGGCCAGGCGACCGTGGGGAGTCACGGTGACCTCGCGCAGCGTAACTTCGGTACGCTCTTCAAACGTCGGCGCGGCCATCACCAGCAGATCGCCTTCCTGGATCACGGTGTCGCCATTGGGCAGTACCGGGTGCGCCCCGTCGCGCAGCACCAGGACCACGAGCATATTTGTGGCGCTGCCAATGTCCGCGAGCGAGCGTCCGGCAAACGGATGTCCAGCGCACACCTTGAGCTTTACAAACGACATGCCGTCCTCGTCGCGGTAGTCGTTAAAGGTGCGGCGCACGTCGCCGGTCGCATCGATCATATCGAGCTTCTTCGCCACCGCCGGCAGCAGCGAGCCCTGCACCACAATGCTCGACACGGCAATCACAAACACCAGGTCAAACAGGTCGTGTCCGCCGGGAACGCCGGCCACCACGGCAAAGAGGCTAAACACGACCGAAGCTGCTCCGCGCAGGCCCGCCCAGCTTACGAGCGCGACCTGGCGGGGGTTCGTCTTAAAGGGCGCCAGGAGCACGCCGACGGCGATGGGGCGGCTCACGTAGAGCATAAACGCCATGAGCGCCAGGCCCGGCAGCAGCATCTGTGGTAGGCGTGCGGGCGTGACGAGCAGGCCGAGCAAGAAGAAGATCGTCATCTCGGCCATCTCGGTGAGGGTGTCAAAGAAGTGCGCCATCTCGACCTTGCCGGTGATGTCGCTCGCACCCAGCACAATGCCGGCCAGGTATACGGCCAAAAAGCCGTTGCCGCCCAGATAGCTTGGTAGCGCGTAGGCGACGATCGCCACGGCGAACAAGAAGATGGTCTGCGCGCCCTCGGCCGTTGCGTGCGCGCGTTCAATCAGACGGCCCGCCGCCCAGCCGATGGCAAGGCCCAGGCCCGCGCCCAGGATAATCTGCTTGGCCAGCAGTGCGGGAATGTTGATGTCGCCGCCGGCCGCGAGTGCGGCGAGCACGGCGGTGAGCATGTAGGCGACGGGGTCGTTGGAGCCCGATTCGACCTCGAGCAGCGAGTCGGTGCCGCCCTTCAGCGAAAGGTTGTGCTCGCGCAGCACGCTAAAGACGCTGGCCGCGTCGGTGGATGCCACGACCGATCCCAACAGCAGGCCGTCGATCCAGTCGAACCCCAGCGCGAAGTGGGCGAACACGCCGGTGATGCCGGCAGTGATGACGACGCCGAGCGTGCTCAGCAGCACCGCCGGCACAGCGACGGGTTTGGCACGGTCGATATTGGTGTTAAAGCCGCCGTAGAACATGATGAACAGCAGCGCCGTGCTGCAGACGGTTTCGGTGAGCGCATAGTCGCTAAAGTCGATATGCGCCGGGCCGTTGACGCCCAACAGCATGCCGAGCGCGATAAAGATGAGCAGGGTGGGGAAGGGGAGCTTTTTGCCGACGGGTTTGATGGTCAGACACAGAATGATGACGAGGCCGATAAAGAGAAGGATCTGGTTCATGGATGGTGTCCGCTCCTGGTTGGTTGGCGTGGCACGGTCAGTTGCCTGCGGTTATTTGTACCCAAAGATGGTGGGTTTATGGGGTTGGATTGCGGGCGTGCGCGATATCGTCATAGACGGCTGCCGTCTTTGCCTCTGCTCGGAAACCCTTTCCAGCTTTATTGCAACGGAGTACAATGGGTAACGTTTAAGTTCAACTTGAAGTTTTAGTTGCGGCGCCGGGCTTCGGCCGCAATGCAAGGAGAGGCGTACCATGGCGATCTATGTGACATCTGATGCTCACGGGCACGTGCGTGCGCTTGACGAAGCCCTGTCTAAGATCTCGTTGACGTCCGACGACACGCTGTACGTGCTGGGCGACATGATCGATCGCGGGCCCGATCCGGTCGGCGTTATTAAGCTCGTGCGCTCGCTGCCCAACGCCCACGTGCTCAAGGGTAATCACGAGCAGATCATGCTCGATGCCATCATTGGCCAGGATCCGCTCGATGCCGAGACCTGGGATATCAACGGTGGTTGGACGACGCGCGAGCAGCTCAACGACATGGAATTTGAGGCATACGAGGAGCTCGTGCGATGGATGGCCGCGCTGCCGCTCTACGCAGTGGTCGAGACCGAGGAGCGCCCGTATCTGCTGGTACATGCTGGAATCGAGATGAAGGCGGCGCGCGCGTTTTTGCTTGAGCATGGCGTCGATTGTGCCGATGGCGTCGGAGCGGTGGGTGCCGATCGCGAGCTGTTGCAGCAGATGCTCGCGGTGCAGTCGTCCGATGACCTGCTATGGATTCGTCACGGCTATTGGGATGTGCCGACCGGGCTGCTTTCTGCCGAGGGCAAGGGCCCGGTCGTGGTGAGCGGTCACACGCCCACGGTATCGCTTGGGCGCTATTGCGAGGTCGGTGGTCTGGCGGGGCTCGATGAGGAATCGGGACGCGGGCAGATCGTGCGCTTGGGCGGCGAGGACACTGCCGGCGTGCCCGATCGCATCGACATCGACTGCGCCGCCGCCACCGGCTCCGAGTTCGGTCGAGTGGGCATCCTGCGCCTGGACGACGGGGCGGA
Organism: uncultured Collinsella sp.; assembly: GCA_958346165.1. The sequence continues at coordinate 4,257 of CATVQO010000049.1, forward strand.
GTTCTACGCGAACATCAACCCGGGCGAATAATCGGTGCAAGGGGTAGCTAATTTGGGACGGGGCTTTTTTGACTACTTTCGGAGAGTAGCGCCTTCTTGCTCGGTAAGCGCTAGAAATGAGGAGCGTCTGCGTCCTCGACAGCGCGAAAATGCTCGAAAAACCGTCGCAACGGAGTCAAACGACGTCGCGGCGGTTCTTTTTTGGCTGCCCGCTGGCTAAGTGAGTAGACTTTTTTGGAAATGCCGAGCACCCAACATATTTGCCTCAATAAACCGCAGGTCACAGACTTGTGCTTTGTCGGTGTGGTCGGGGATTCGGTAAAAGTCTACTCACTTAGTTTTGCGTGATGCATATTGTTCGCAACGAGACCCCAACCGGGGTGATTCCATCGCAAATTCCGGTATCGGGGGCAGTAAATTAGGCGCCGTACGGGTTTCGGTCACGCTCGATGCGCTGGCGGATGTGGGCGTACTCGATTATCAGCAACACCAGCAGTAGGGCCATGACCGCCAGGTAGCTCACCACGGCGCCCATCAGGCCCAGCAGGTTGATCAGAATCACCGGGAGCACCACGCTCACGGCGAAGCAGATCAGGTAGATCTTGGTGACGTCTCCGGCGTGGCGCAGCACCGTGATAATGGCGTAGATAAAATCGATGGCCGCGGTTACGCCGCCGGCGACGACCATCAGCAGCGCCAATGTGCGGTAGCGCTCAAAGTTGAGCCCGTACATAAAGCTCATGAGGGGAATACCGGGGCCTGCCATAAATGCGGCGCACACGCCGGTGATGGCCACGATCAGCGCCATAACGGCAATAATAATCAAGTCAAAACGGCGGCGTTTGCGCGGATTCGCCCAAATGCTCGACAGACGCAAAAGCTGCGGTTTATAGACAAATCCGATGCTCAGCAAAATAGCCTGCGCCGGAAAGAACAGGGCATTAAAGTACAGCTGGTATTTGTAGGCCAGCGTGCCTTCCATCACAAACTTGGGCATGCTCTCGATGAGGTTGAACAGGAACAGTGCACCAAAGAGCGGAGCGCACTGGACAAACAGGTGGCCGACCTCGCGCAGGCTCACGCGCAGCGATTTTTCGGTCTCGAGCAGGGCGAGCGGCGCGGTGGCCAGCACGAGCGAGGCGATGGCGGTGACACCCATGGCCATGGCCGCGATGGGCATGTTACGCGTAAGGAACAGCGCCACGCTAAAGACCACGATGACGCCGACGGAGCGTAGCGTTTGGCTCATGCCGGCCAGGTAGAGTTTATCGGCCTGCTGCAGGCGGCCCTCGTACACGTCCGCCACGCCGTCGATCACCTTATACAGGTAGACGCCCAGGCCGATCGTCGCCATCTGCGCGTCATAGCCGCGGGCGCTGCTATACATGAGGCCGCAGCCTAGGGCGAGCGCTCCGCAGATCCAACGATTGAGCTGGTAGGAGGCGAAGGACGTCTTTTCGTCGATGTCCGAGACCTGGAAATTGCGCACGCCGTAGTTGCACGCGATCATGATGAGCGTGCCGGTGACAAAGGCGATGGAGAACTTACCGGCTTCCTCGGCGCCCACAAGCTGCGTGGACACAATGGTGAGCAGGGGAAACGCGAAACCCCACACGGCGGTGCCCAGGGTATTCCAGAGATAGTCGCGGCGGGTGGCGTGCTCCTCGTATTCGGCTTCCTGCGTGGAGAAGCCGCCGCCGTAGACAGCGCCGAGCAGGCGGTTCCACCAGGCGTTGACCATGCGGTGGATGGGGCCGGGCTTGCGATCGCGCTCGCGGCTACGGCGCGTGGCCTGGCTGCTGTCGGGGCCGCCGGCGTTGCGCTGGCTCAGCTCCTGGATGCGCGCGAGCTCTTCGGCCGTGTGGGAGGCGGGGAACAGGCCGTTCTCGATGCGTCCGCCCTGGGCCTTTGCGGTGCCGCTGCCCGCTACGGCGGGGTCGGCGACGCCATTGCGGCGGGCGATGGCGCGGCGGATGCTATCGAGGGGCGTGATACTCAAGGCGGTTCCTTTCTCTTGCTGCGCTCTAGTATAGTCACGGTGGTGTCCATTCGTGTTTTTGAGCAGGTTGTTCAATAATTTCGGCGGCGCCATTCAGTAGTCGGCACTTAGGGACGTTCCTTATGTCACGCATCTGGGGACACTCCTTGGCTGTTGCCTGTTCATGAGTGTCCCCAACGACCAGTCGTTTAAGAACGTCCCCAATGACTAGGCCGCTTGCGTGCGATTTTTGACCGTTGGGCGGGCGCTTCGTCGTTGCCGCAAAAACGTTTTTGCATATCGGGTACAACGGGCTTTACGTGAGTAAAGTGCGCGCCGCGTCTACGTGTCGCGTTTTTAAAGGAGGCCCCATGCCTGGTGTTACCCCTGCAGAAGTTCTGTCCAATTTTGGCATTACGCTGGTCGAAGACCCCGCCGAGAATCAGCCCCGCCTGCTGGTTGACCTGCCGGCAGCCGAGCTCGTCGAGCATGCCATCCGCCGCAACGAAGGCCGCATGGCCTCCAACGGCGCGCTGGTGATCGAGACGGGGGAGCGCACTGGTCGTTCGCCCAACGACCGCTTTATCGCCGACACGCCCGACGTGCACGACAAGATCGCCTGGGGCGCCGTCAACCGCCCGCTTTCGATTGAGAGCTACGAGGCCATCAAGTCCGGCATCGTCGACTATCTCAACGAACGCGATGTGTTCGTCACCCGCGGCATGGCCGGTGCCGACCGCAACCACACGCGCCGACTGCTCGTCGCCTGCGAGCGTGCCAGCCAGGCACTCTTCATTAAGCAGATGCTCGCCCGCCCGCTCGCCCGCGAAATCGCGCGCACCGGCGAGCCGGACTTCTGCGTGCTCGCCGCGCCGGGTTACCAGTGCGACCCCGCCATCAAGGGCCTCAACTCCAGTGCCGCGGTGGTCATCAACTTCCAAGAGCGCGTGATTTTGGTCGCGGGTACCGGCTACTCCGGCGAAATCAAAAAGTCCATCTTCAGCGTTATGAATTACCTGCTTCCCGTCGAGGACGACGTACTGCCCATGCATTGCTCGGCCAGCATGGATCCCGTCACGCACGAGACCGCGGTGTTCTTTGGCCTGTCGGGCACCGGCAAGACCACGCTTTCGGCCAACCCCACGCGCCTGCTGATCGGCGACGACGAGCACGGCTGGTCCGACATGGGCATCTTCAACATCGAGGGTGGCTGCTACGCCAAGTGCGAGGGCCTGGATGCGTTCCACGAGCCCGAGATCTTCAATGCCGTTCGCTTTGGCGCCATCTGCGAAAACGTGGTGCTCGATGAGGGCCGCAAGCCCAATTACGATGATATTTCGATTACGCACAACACGCGCGTGGCCTATCCCGTCGAGCATATCCCCAACGCGTGGACCAAGGGCATGGGCACCACTCCCAGCGTCGTGCTGTTTTTGACCTGCGACGCCTTTGGCGTGCTGCCGCCCATCTCGCGCCTGACGGCCGACGCCGCCATGTATCACTTTGTGACGGGCTTTACGGCCAAGATCCCCGGCACCGAGGTCGGCGTCACCGAGCCCACGCCCACGTTCTCTTCGCTGTTTGGCGAGCCGTTTATGCCGCTCGACCCCATGGTCTATGCCAAGATGCTCGGTGAGCGCATCGCCGACGGCCGCACGCGTGTGTACCTGGTCAACACCGGCTGGATCGGCGGCGGCTACGGCGTGGGTCATCGCATCGAGCTTGCCTACACGCGCGCCCTGGTGGCCCGCGCCCTCGACGGTACCATCGAGGACAGCGAGTTTGTGCATGACGATATCTTTAACGTCGACATTCCCACCACGTGTCATGGCGTGCCCGACGGCATCCTGGTGCCGCGCCAATACTGGCAGAGCACCGCGCGCTACGACGAGGCAGCGCACAACCTGGCGATGATGTTCGAGGAGAACTTCGAGAAGAAGTACTCGCACCTGCCCGATTCCGTCAAGGCCGCCGGCCCGCACGCCCAAGTGCCCGCCGAGGCCCGTCATCGCGGCCGCGGCCTGCTGGGACTCCGCCACTAGCGTCGCCTCAGACCCAAAAGCACCACAAAGGGGGACACAGTTCACAGGCACCTTTATGGTGGTTTTGCTCGCGTGGATGACTCGGGTTACAATACGCCTGACATATCGTCCCCTTCTCCGGATGGGGACAGCGTAAGCGCTCTTGTGGCGGCACCGTAGGACTTTGAAGGTGGCCGCCGTGAGGGCGCTTTTTGTTTAGGCGCTCGCGTTGGTGCGAATCGTGAAGGGAGCACGTATGAAGAGCTTTGTTGCCGAGAATTCGTTTTGGGAGCTGTTTCCGCAGGCGGCGGTCGGCGTCGTGGTCGTAAAGGGCATGAAGCCCGCGGCTCAGATTCCCCAGGAGGACGTGGATGCAATCGCCGCGCTGCTTGACCGCGCCAACATCGATGCGGAGCGCCACCTGACCAGCGATACCATCAGCGAGAACGCGCCGGTCAAGGCTTGGCGTGACGCGTACCGGATGTTCAAGACTAAAAAGGGCGCCCGCTGTTCGATCGAGAACTTGCTCAAGCGCGTGCTCAAGGGCAAGCCGGTCGGTCATATCACACCGGCGGTGGATATTTACAACACGGTGTCGCTGACTTACGCGCTGCCCGTGGGAGGCGAGGATTTGCATGCGATCGAGGGAGACCTTCGCTTGAAGGTGACCGACGGTGGCGATGCGTTCTTGCCGCTTGGCGAGGAGGCGGATGATCCGACGTTGCCCGGCGAGCTCGCCTACATCGACGATGCGGGCGCTGTGTGCCGCTGCTGGAACTGGCGCGACGGCGTTCGCACGGCGCTGTCCGACGATTCGGCGGACGCATTTCTGGCGATTGAGTGCGTGGAGCCCGAGCGGATGGGGGATTGCCAGGCCGCCATCGATCGCTTGGCCGAGCTGCTCGAGCGCTATCTGGGAGCGACGGTTGTCGTTAAGACGCTTGTGACCCGCGACAATCCCTGCGTGGAGCTGTAGCGGCGCCTAGAACCTATTGATGCCCAAAACCACCACAAAGGTGCCTGTGAACTGCCTCCCATTTCTTGGACATCGGGAAA
>CATVQO010000050.1 GCA_958346165.1 uncultured Collinsella sp.
CAACATCGAATACGCGCACAGCTGTGCAACAAGAAGACCGAAAAGCCTGATAGATCGCACTGTTTTTGGCGCCAACGAAACGCTAATTCTTCGCATCCCAGCCATAAGCCTGCCCCCAAATACATACCGATAGTATGTATTTGATGACTTGAGAAGGGCAGCCGTGGCTACCCTCGCAAATCAATTACATACCGTTGGTATCTATATTACCACCCGGAACGGTCCCATACGTCCCAAATCAGCGCCGTTGTCTGAAGCACTTCTTCCCCCAAATCGAGTCCCACCGCAGCAGCCATCTGCGCCAAACATTGAGCGCGAGCGAGCATTCGATCCTTGGTCTCGAGTGGACGGAACAGCGGCAGCAGCCAAAGATTCGCCAACAACGATACGGCCTCCGCCGCTTCGCGCGGGCATTCGCACGCAATGGAGCCGTCGGCGACGCCCTCCTCGATCACTGGCAAGAGATAGCCATCGGCCGACTCGTCAAACGAACCTTGGTACTGCATCGCCAGCAGCCGCGAGCTTTTTACCGGATCCGCCGCAGGATGCATGCGTGCCCATAGCTCAATTTGTGGAACGACGGACTCGGGCGCGTACAGCCGCTTGAGCTTTTGGGCCCCCGTCATATTGCCAGCACCAAGTGTCGCGCGGCGGTGCTCAACAATCGGAGCCATTGCCCGATCAAATGCGGCGTTGAAAATCTCCTCTTTGCTCTTAAAGTGATGATAGACAGCACCCTTGGTCATGCCATCGAGGCGGTCGACGATGTCTTGAATGCTCGTCCCCTCATAACCCTGTGCGCAGAATAACTCCAGCGCCGCGTCGAGAATCTTCGCGACCGTCTCCTCGGGATATTTATTACGACCCATAATCCGTCCATCCGCAACGCAAGTCTTGTGCCTTATTGCAGTATTTTAACGTTGCGGATGGCAGGCGTTCGATCCTACACCGCGGCGGGGCCGTGTTCGCCGGTGCGGATACGGATAACTTCTTCGACCGGCTCGACCCAGATCTTGCCGTCTCCAACGGCACCGGTGCGTGCAGCGTTGCAGATAATCTCGACAATTCCGTCGACATGCTGATCGGCGCAGATAAGTGTGAACTGTACCTTAGGGATCGTGTTGACAAGCAACTCGTTGCCGCGCACGTATTCCTTCCAGCCATGCTGCGCGCCGCAGCCCTGCACCTGGTTGATGGTCATACCACGAACATCAGCAGCAAACAGCGCGTCTTTAAGAACCTCAAGCTTCTCAGCACGAACGATCGCCGTAATTTTCTTCATAGTAAATACCTCTCTTTATCAAAGAAATGAATTGCCATTCAATGACGCGGGTTTTCCAGGTGCCCGAGATTGCCCCGAAAGAGGAGCGCCGCGTACTTCGGTACGCAAGCGACGGTTTGAGGGGCAAGGTCGGGTGCCTGGGAAAGCCGCGCGACGATTGAACGGCAAGGTGCGGAGCCTGGGGAAGCTGCTAATCGAGTCCGGAGAACGAGGGATAAGCGCTCTCGCCGTGCTGACTCGCGTCCAGGCCCAGTGCCTCGTCGGCCTCATCCACGCGCAGGCTGCCATGGAACAGCGCCTTGACCACCGCAGCGATCACCAAATCGAGCACCAGCACAAGAGCGACCGTCACCACAATGCCCAAGATCTGCGAGATGAGCAGCGACACGTCGCCCGTGTAGAACAGGCCGCCCTTACCGGTCCACGAAAGCTCCGGCACGCAGAACAGGCCCGTGAGCACGCCGCCCAGGATACCGCCGATGCCGTGGCAACCGAACGCGTCGAGCGCATCGTCGTAGCCGAACTTGGTCTTAAGATGGCTGATGGCCAGGTAGCAGACGGGCGAAACAATCAGGCCCATGACCAGCGCCGCCCACGGTTCGACAAAGCCCGCGCCGGGCGTGACCACCACAAGGCCCGCAACCAGACCGGTGCTGGCACCCACCAGCGTGGGGCGACCGGTGCGCACGCGCTCGACGGCAAGCCACGAGACCATGCCCGCCGCGCTGGCCGTTACGGTGTTGAGGATGGCGAGCGCCGCCACGGCGTCGGCCTTAAACTCGCTGCCGCCGTTAAAGCCAAACCAGCCAAACCAAAGCAGGCCGGCGCCCAACGCCACAAACGGCACGTTATGCGGACGGTAGCTCACCATGCCAAAACCGCGACGACGGCCGAGCATTAAGCAAAGGATCAAGCCGGTAAGACCGGACGAAATGTGCACCACGTCGCCGCCGGCAAAGTCGAGCGCGCCGATCATGTCACCGATAAAGGAGCCCTCGCCGCCCCAGACCATGTGGGCGAGCGGCGCATAGACCACGAGCAGCCAAATGCCCAGGAAGGCCGTCATGGCACCAAACTTAACGCGGCCTGCCAGGCTGCCCGTGACGATAGCTGCCGTGATCATGGCAAACGCCATCTGAAAGGCGATGTTGATGATCCGAGGATAGACGGCGCCATCCGCGGCATTGCCCTCAGCCGCCTGCAGCACCTGGTTGAGCACCGGCAGGCACAGCAGCTGGTCAAGGCCTCCAATAAACGGACTCGAGCCGTTACCGCCATAGGCCAGCGACCAGCCGGCAACAATCCACAGTACACCGACCAAACCAATGGCGCCAAAGCACATGAGCATGGTGTTGATGACATTTTTGCGCCTAGACAGGCCGCCATAGAAAAACGCCAGACCCGGTGTCATTAAAAACACGAGCATGGTGCAGATGAGCATAAACGTTGTCGATCCCGTATCGTACATTCGCTCCCCCTTGATCGCATGAACGTTGTCGGCGCCCATAATGCGGCTGAGGGACAACTGGTGTAGACCAGATACGGCGTTGTTAAACGCAGCGTTGTCGAATGGAAACGGTGCCGCAATCTTGGAAACGGCGCGGCAACGGACGCGAAACGGACGGGAAATACGCGAGCAAGGAAGCCGTGAGCGTGCCCGTCCCGGCTAGTGGCGGAACAGCTCGCGGGCTCGGTCACGGAGGTCGGTAGCTCGGATGACGCCCTCGTAGCGGTTGATGCGCAAGCGCGGGAAGGCATTGAAGAAGCGCAGGTCGCGTCGGCTGAGCGACACGCTTGGCACCGGACGACTCATGCGCTTGCCGGCAAGGCGACGGCTGAGCGACGGACGTGGCATGTTCGGCGCGGCATCGGCCACGCGGCGGGCGGCAAGCGCCAGGCCGCGAGCACCATCCGCGATAAACGTCGGCATCGAAGCCTTCTCGCGCAGGGCATCGAGCGTCGCATCGCCCAGCTCCGCCAGCCACGCGTTAACGGCACGGCTGCGGATGTGCGTCTGTGCCACCGAGTCAATCGTAGAATCGGGAATACGTTCGAGCATTGAGTCCGAGGCATCGGCAAGCGACTCATTGATGCGGTCGGCAAGGTCGGCCCGGACGCGCTCCAGCTGATCAGACAGACGCCGCCAGCTCGCCAACGAGCACACCGCGTCGACCATCATCGCGACCGCGACGATAAAGGCGGACAGTCGCACAATCAGCACCGGCAGATGGCCAAGCAGCCCCAGCAATGCCGGCTCCACTAAACGGCAAATACACAACGCACCCAAGCCAAACGCGCAGGCCCAGTACAGACAGATGCGTCCGTGCAAGTTAAACGGCAGGTGCGAGTAATCCCAAAAGCGAGCGCCCGTTGTTTTTTCCAACAGCACGCCCACGCTGTACTCAATCACGCTGCATACGAGCGCTGCAGCGACAAACTGGCTCGACGCGTCAGGAATCCCGCGCAACAGCAGCCAGCAGGCAATGCCGCCCGCGCCATAGATGGGGCAACACGGTCCCAGCAAAAAGCCGCTGTTGGTAAAGCGTCCGCGGTTGAGCATGGCGCAAACTGTCGATTCCCATGCCCAGCCGCAAAAACCGTAGAAGGCGAACGAGAGCACCAGTGCCGAAAGCGGGCAGGCGGCAAGCGTCGCGCCGTCAAATGCCATGTCGATCGCGGTCCCCACCGTCTACCCTCTCCTCTTTTCACTCGATTCGCTGCTCACGCCATCGTCCGCCTCGTCCTTGCGCGGCAGGCGGCCGGCGACTGTCTCACGCAGCGCGCACCATTTATCTGCCAGGCACACAATCCATGCCTCACGACACGTCGGCGGCACCGGCACCAGCGGAAACATATGGCGCACGATAATATTCCGCTCGCGCGACGTCAGCTCAAAATCTTCCTCCGCACGCGCCAGAGCAAAAAACGGGTGGCGAAAGCCATGCAGCCGATGGCTTGGGTCGGGATCGTGCCAGTCATAGAGAAAGTAGTCGTGCAGCAAAGCCCCGCGCAGCAATGAAGCACGGTCGACCGAAATGCCAGCACGGCCCAAGCGCTCGGCAAAGGACAGGCTCGCCCGCGCCACCGAGGTCACATGTGCATAGACCGTCACGTCACCATGCTGGATAAACTCGCGCGTCAGGTCCAAGCGGCCCGCCTGGGCGAGCTGGCGGGCGGCATCGTCGACCTCGTGCACGATTTTCTCGGCACGAACGGCATCGGACATGCTGCCTCCTTCCAGCGGCTCACGGCGGCAAGCCACGGCCTGCACGTATTGAATAAAATCATCATCGAATCTATCAGTATGGCATCGGACAAAACGTTTTGCCCCGCCAGTTGGCGAATTACCGCGCCGCCGTCACATATCAAACGCCAAAATGTGCGAGACTGTTTTGTGCAATTGTGCCGGCCGAGGGAGCGCCGGCGCTCGATTCGCATGGAGTAACCCACAACGATGCTGCTTACGCAAACGACAACGCCCGAGGACGTCAAGGCTCTCGACCGCGCCGAGCTTCCGCTGCTCTGCGGCGAGATCCGCCAGGCAATCCTCGAAAGCTCCGCCGCCGTCGGCGGGCACGTTGCCCCCAACCTGGGCGTCGTTGAGCTTACGGTTGCGCTTCATCGCGTGTTTAACTCCCCCATCGACAAGATTGTCTTTGACGTTTCGCACCAGACCTACGCCCACAAGGCGCTGACGGGGCGCGCGTACACTTATATCGATCCGGAGCGTTATGGTGAGGCTTCTGGCTTTGCCAATCCCGACGAGTCCGAGCATGACCTGTTTGCCATGGGGCACACCTCCACGTCGGTGAGCCTGGGCTGCGGCCTGGCGCACGCTCGTGACCTGGCGGGCGATGCATACAACGTCATCGCCATCATTGGCGACGGCTCGCTTTCGGGCGGCCTGGCGTTTGAGGGCTTCAACAATGCCGCCGAACTCGATAGCAACCTGATCATCATCGTCAACGATAACGACCAGTCCATCGCCGAGAACCATGGCGGCCTGTATCGCAATCTGGCCGAGCTGCGCACCAGCAACGGCACCTGTGAGCGCAACGTTTTCCGCGCGATGGGACTCGACTACCGTTATTTGGACGCCGGCAACGACGTGTTGGCCCTGGTCGACGCGCTGCAGGAACTGCGCAATATCGATCATCCCATCGTGCTGCACGTCTCCACCGCCAAGGGCAAGGGCTTTGAGCCAGCCCAAAACGACCCCGAGCGCTGGCACCACGTGGGTCCGTTTGACATGGCGACCGGGCGCAAGCTCTGCCCGGGCCATCCGAGCGAGCCTGCGCCGCGCACCTACGCCGACATTACGGGCGAGGCGCTCAGCGCCGCCATCGAGCGCGATCCGCAGGTCGTGGGCATCACGGCCGCCACACCCTACATCATGGGCTTTACACCCGAGCTTCGCGCTGCCGCCGGCAAACAGTTCGTCGATGTGGGCATTGCCGAGGAGCACGCCGTGACCTTTGCCACCGCGCTTGCGCGCTCGGGCGCCAAACCAGTCTTTGGTGTGTACGGCACGTTTTTGCAGCGCGCCTACGACGAGCTGTGGCACGACCTGTGCCTCAACGACGCCCCTGCAACCATCCTGGTGTTTGGTGCGTCAATCTTTGGCACCACGTCCGAGACGCACCTCTCGTTCTTTGATATTTCCATGCTGGGCGGTCTTCCCAACATGCACTACCTAGCGCCGGCCTGCATGGAGGAATATCTGTCCATGCTGAGCTGGTCGCTCGACCATCGCGAGCATCCCGTGGCAATCCGCGTACCGGGCATCGGCCTGGTGAGCCGTCCCGACCTTGCACCCGCCGAAGACACCGACTACAGCGCCGTTCGCTACAACGTGGTGCGCCAGGGTCGCGACGTTGCCGTGCTCGCACTTGGCGATTTCTTTGAGCTGGGCGAGCGCGTGGCAAACCGCTTGGCCGCCGAGTACGGCATCGAGGCCACGCTCGTCAACCCTCGCTTTGCAACCGAGCTTGACCATGAGTTCCTCGACAGCCTTGCCGCCGAGCATCGCGTCGTCGTCACCCTCGAGGACGGCATCTTGGACGGCGGCTGGGGCGAGCGCGTGGCGTGCTACCTGGCCTGCACGCCCGTGCGCACGCGCACCTTCGGCTTCGCCAAGGGCTTCCCCGACCGCTACGACCCCAACGAACTGCTCGCGCAGAACGGCATGACGGTCGAGAACATGGCCGCCGAAGCCGTAAGGCTACTCAACGAGTAAGAAAACCTCCGCAAGGGAAGCGCCCCTGCGGAGGTTTTTATTTTCGCGACGCGATTATCTCGATCCGTAACATCTAGGACCCGAATTCCCGTCTAACTGTTACAGATTGAGACAAAGCAGCGAGGCAGGCCGTCACATCTGCAAGAACCACCACAAAGGTGCCTGTCCCTTTTTAGTAGGTACAATAACCCATAAGGCAAGTATGTTTCTGAGTTATTTCGTGTTGACCCATTTGAGCGCGATGGGGTATAACTCTACTCAACCGCTAGGGATTTTATTGAGAAAGGTGTTCTACCATGAGCAAGAACCTCTCCCAGCAGGTCGTTCTCGACCGCCGCGGCTTCGTTGCCGCCACCTTCGCAACCGTCGCCGGCCTTGGTCTTGCCGGCTGCTCCGACACCAGCGCCGAGGCCGACAAGGGTTCCGCCGCCGGTTCCTCCAAGAGCTCCGAGGATACCGAGGCTTCCACCACACTCGACGCCAAGGCATTCGACAAGCTCGTCGACAACGGCCCCAAGGCCGATGACGATGCCATCGCCGCCAGCACCTGGGCCACGGCCGTCAAGGACGCCGGCGTCTTTAAGATCGGTGGCGTTCAGACTTCCACACTCTTCTCCCTCCTCAACGAGAAAGACGGCCAGACCCGCGGCTTCGATGCCGGCATCGCGCAACTTCTGTCCAACTACATCTTGGGCGAGAACAAGGTCGAGATCACCCAGGTGACCTCGGACACGCGCGAGTCCGTCCTGCAGAACGGCCAGGTCGACGCTGTCTTTGCCACCTACACCATCACTGACGAGCGCAAGAAGCTCGTCTCCTTCGCCGGCCCCTACTACTACACCCAGCAGGCCATCCTGGTGCTCGCCGATAACGACGACATCAAGAGCGTCGACGACCTGGCCGACAAGAACGTCGCCGTCCAGTCCGGCTCCAACGGCCCCGCCATCCTGGAGGAGTTCGCTCCCAAGGCCAGCCAGCAGGAGTTCAAGACCGACGAGGAGGCCCGTCAAGCACTCCAGCAGGGCCGCGTTGACGCCTACGTCATCGATAACAACATGCAGCAGAGCGCCCTGGTCCGCGAGCCCGGTAAGTACAAGATCGCCGGCAAGCCCTTCGGCAGCAAGGAGCCCTATGGCATCGGTCTGCCGCTCGATTCCGACGGCGTCGCCTTTGTCAACGACTTCCTTAAGAAGATCGAGGACGACGGCACCTGGACTGAGCTGTGGCAGATCTGCATCGGTGACCGTACGGGCGACACCAATGTTCCCGAGCTGCCCGAGATCGGCGCCTAGGCAGCGAGCCTGGTAACGGCCGCAACGAAACCATACGGAAACGCATGATGCGCTTTATTGCGGTAAACTGTTTCCTCACTGAGTTGTCGGGGCTTCCGTACACACGGGAGCCCCTTTCCTTATCGGCGGGAGGTCCGCATGAGTCTCTCCGAACTCTGGTCGCTCTATGGCCAGAACTATATCGACGCGCTGCTCGCAACCTGGGGCATGACGCTTGAGTCGTTTGCCATCGCCATGGTGCTCGCCGTCGCCGTCACCGTGATGCGCGTGTCGCCGCTCAAGCCGCTGCGCGTCTTTGGCGACCTGTATGTCCAGGTCTTCCGTAACATCCCCGGCATCGCGCTGCTTATCATCGTCGTCTATGCGCTGCCGCCGCTCAAGGTCGTCCTGCCCTACCGCACCTGCGTTATCGTCGCCACGGTCCTTTTGGGCTCGGCCTTTGGCTCCGAAAACTTTATGAGCGGCATCAACACCGTCGGCGTCGGCCAGGTGGAAGCCGCCCGTTCGCTCGGCATGAGCTTTAACCGCATCCTCGCCAAGATCGTGATTCCGCAGGCGCTGCGCTCGAGCGTGCTGCCTATGACGAACCTCTTTATCGCCGTCATGCTCACCACCGCGCTCGGCAGTCAGGTGCCGCTTAAGCCGCAAGAGCTTACCGGCGTGGTGAGCTATATCAACACGCGCTCACTTGGCGGCGTCGCCGCGTTCTTTATCTCGGCGCTCGGCTACCTGGGCACGGCCTTTGTGGTGAGCCACATTGGCAACTACATCGATAAGAAGGTGAGGATCCTCCGATGAGCAAGCACTCCTCCCCTGCGCTTACCATGCGCGATGCGCTCTACGAGGCTCCCGGCCCCAAGATGCGCGCCAAAATTCGCATCGGCACCGCCATCTCGCTTGTTGCCGTCGCCGCACTCGTCGTCCTGGTACTGCAGCGCTTTTATGTGACCGGCCAGCTTTCGGTCCACTATTGGTATTTCTTTACGCACCTCACCACCTGGAAGTTCCTGCTTGCCGGCTTTGAGGGCACCGTTAAAGTCGCACTCACCGCTGGCGCCATCGCGCTGGCACTGGGCTTAGCCCTTATGCTCGGCCGTACCAGCGACATTAAGCCGCTGCAGCTGGTCTGCCGCGTACTCACCGATTTCTTCCGCGGCGTGCCGAGCCTGCTGTTCATCTACTTCTTCTTTTTGGTGCTGCCCCAGTACAAGATCGCGCTCCCGTCGTTTTGGATGCTCACGCTGCCTGTCGCGCTCGCTGCGGCCGGCGTGCTGGCCGAGATTTTCCGCGCCGGCGTCAATGCCGTGCCGCGCGGTCAGGTCGAAGCAGCCCAGGCGCTCGGTCTCTCCAGGGCCAAAATCACCTTTAAAATCGTGTTGCCGCAGGCTATTCGGTTTATCATTCCGTCGT
>CATVQO010000051.1 GCA_958346165.1 uncultured Collinsella sp.
CGTCATCGAGATTGAAGAAGGGGGAGGCCTCGCGGCCTCCCCCTTTTTTGCGTTAAAACTTCACAATATAGTTGCATTTAAACTGTAACCCGGTTGGGCTTATGGGTAATGAGCTTTTATTTAAAGACAATAAATCGAATCACAAGGGCAATTGCTATGACCACAATGATCAAAAGCAGAATTGTCAGTCGATGTTGCTTACGTCGTTTACTTGACGAAACGAAGATCGTTTTCCCTTGTTTTGGCGTCTCGAGATAACGAGCCGAATGCGTTAAGGTTTGCTTAGGTCGAGGACCTCTTTGCTGCCGAGTTACGGGCGTTTTCGTCGGGTCGTCATTGATCGCGCTGTTTTTTGATAACGGTGCATCTTTCAGATATACGGGATCGCTCGATGCGACGCCCATGTGCTTACGTCCCGTTTGGGCATCCTCGAGCGTTTGATATCGATTTCTCGTCACATACTCGGGCTCTGAATCATTAATGGGCTCTTGTGAGATGTGGGGGCGATGGAACCGTGGCGGCTGCGTGGAAGTATCTTCCCCCTGCGTCGGCATAAACATATTGTTCTGGTTTTGGTCGTCCATGATGCCCTTTAGCTCGTTGCCCACAACGTGTACGCGCTCATTGTAAGCCCCTTGTTATTTGTAGCTGTGGACATACTCGTTTTTTAAGCTCAGGTTCAAAGAACCTTAACCTTCCTAAAACCTGAGTCATATGCACTTAGATATGCTTATAGTACTGGACTCAAAAAACTTTATAGTCGATGTATATATGAGCACCGGGTGGGCATATATAAGAGCGTCAAAAGAAGTCCCAGTCACCTAGAAGATGACTCGGCAGTCCTATAAAGGAGTGGTAAACATGGCAAGCATGGTTCCTTATCGTTCGGTTTTTGGCGTTCGTCCCTCTGCAAGCTCGCTGTTCGATCTGTTTGATGATATGAGCGACCTAGCGAACAACTCGATTGCCTCTAAGGCGTTCCCCGTTGACGTTGAGGATAAGGGCGATGGCTATGAGGTCAAGGCTTATCTGACCGGCGTCGCCAAGGACGATATTGATGTCGAGCTTAACGAGGGCCGTCTGTCCATCAGCGTGAATGTCGAGGAAGACGAGGAGAACGAGGGCAAGAACTTCCTGCAGAAGGAGTTTAGCTCGTACAGCGCGACGCGTGGCGTGTATCTCAAGGACGCTTCGAGCGAGGGCCTCTCGGCTAAGTACGCTGACGGCATCCTGACCGTTACGGTTCCCAAGATCGTCGAAAAGAAGAACGTTACGAAGATCTCCATCGACTAACTTCGTTGGTGCTCTGCGCTATTAAAAGACAACAAAAGGGGCTGGGAAGCGATTCCTGGCCCCTTTTGTTGTCTAGGACAGACTATTGTGTGGTTGCTGGGCGATGCTGGCTTGCGGGGCGTATCGAGAGTTTTCGCGATCCTTGGAGAAGGGTGGCGGAACTGCCGACCTCGTCATCCAGGGCTGCAGCTAGAGCTTTGGCATAGCTTTTGACGGTAAGGCTCGGACGATTGTTGTCTTGGCTGATATGCATGGCAATGAGCTGTTCGGTGCGATCGGTAACAAGTTCGCGCGCGGCTTCGGCGGCTTGGTCGTTTGAGAGGTGTCCCCTTGCAGACAGGATGCGCTCCTGAAGAAAGCGGGGATACTCTCCCTCGCGCAGCATGGTCACATCGTGGTTGCTTTCGAGCGCGAGGACTCGACAATCTTTGAGGGTGTTCATGGCTTGGCTCGATAGCTCTCCGGTGTCGGTGGCAAAGCCAATGGAATCATCGGGGGTGTCGAATCGATAGCCGACTGGATTGATGACATCGTGTGATGTTGAGTAGGTTTGCACGTGGATGCCGGCAATGGATAGGGTGTCACCGGGATCGAATTCCTCGACAGGCAGATGCGAAAGATTTTCTTTGCTCGAAAGTGTGCCCCTGCTGGCAAAGAGGGGGCCGTGCCAGTGCTTGCACCAGACATCGAGACCCTTGATGTGGTCGCTATGCTCATGAGTAATGAGAAGAGCCGAGACGTTGTCTGCCGAGAGCCCCAGCTCTGCCATGCGCTTTAATGTCTCGCGGCGAGAAAGACCGTTGTCAATCATGATGAGCCCTCGGGGGCCTTCGATGAGTGCGCAGTTGCCTTTTGAGCCGCTGCCAAGGATATGAAGGTGCAGACGAGACATAAGATTCCAAAGGATACAATGGGTGCGAACGAATAGAGGAGGAAGCAAATGCCAACGGTATCTCAGCATTATGGACACCATGCTGCGTCGTGGGCCGATGATAAAGCCCTGGCAACGCGGCAGACGGCTGCCCCCGTGGTGCTCATGGTATCAGGTGGTGCGGACTCGACGGCTTTGCTCCTTATGGCGTGCACATCAAAGTTGGATATTCTGGATGGGCGTGGTGTAGCCCCCATCGCGCGTGAGCGACTGCACGTGCTGCACGTGAACCATCATCTGCGCGGCGAGGCATCCGATGGCGACGAGGCCTTCGTGCGTGAGCTCTGCGCGCAATATGGTCTACCGCTGTGTGTTGAGCATGCCTATTTTGATGATGAATCGGGCAATATCGAGGCGGCTGCCCGCGAAGTGCGCTATGCCGCGGCGCGGAGGTATGTTCGTGAGCTCTGCGCCCAGACGGGGGCACCGCGAACGGCGGCTCGTATCTGCACTGCGCACACGTCTTCTGATCGGGCGGAAACGTTTTTGATGAACGCGATTAAGGGTTCGGGCCCCGCTGGCCTATCGAGCATTCCTCGCCGGAGGAACATCGTGGTGCGTCCCTTGCTCGACCTGACTCATGATGAGCTCGTTGGCTATCTGCAGGTGCATGGTCAGCCGTGGCGAGAGGACGAGAGCAACGAGGACGTGTCGTACTTGCGTAACTACGTGCGCCATCGAGTGATGCCGGTGGTGGCGCAGCGCAACGCGAGCGTCTGTAAGACGATTGGCGCCGCCTGCGAGATCTTAGGCGATGAGGACGCGTTTTTGTCTCAGCTTTCC
Source organism: uncultured Collinsella sp. (assembly GCA_958346165.1). Next base: position 3,008 of record CATVQO010000051.1, read on the forward strand.
GCACAGGCGTTTCGAAGCTGCCTGCGTAAGGAGGCGGCGGGCGCGCTGGTGCTCGATGCCAGGCGCCTTGCTGCGGCCGAGGTGGTAATCGCGCGGCGCATCGTGCGACTGGCGATTAAGCGCATCGATCCGGACGCTCGTCCAGAGATGCGACATGTGGAGCGAGTCCTTTCCTGCGTTGCCGAGGGCGCAGGCTCGGTCACGCTTCCGGCGGGGATTGACGCACGCGTCGAATTTGGCATGCTGGCGTTTAAGGCTCCGGTGGCTCGCGAGGGCCTGGTCGCGGACTGGGTTACCGTACCCGGTCGTTTGCCGTTGGGCGGGGGACGTATGCTGGTCGCAGAGCCGATGGCCGTTGAACCGGGATGCGATATCGTGCGCCGCGCCCGTGAGCTTGCGGCTGCCGGGGAAGTGGCAGCTTTGGTAGACGCGGCTGCCCTGGGTTTTGCCGACAGCGATAGTGAGCGGATCCTGGCGGGCTCGCGTGGTGAGATCCCTGCCGAGGCGCGATTGGCGCGCCTGTGGGTGGACGGTCCCGCACCGGGAGACGTGATGTGCCCGTTAGGAATGAGTGGTCGAAGCAAGAAGGTATCCGACTTGCTAGGAGAGGCTCGCATTCCCGTTTCCGAGCGCGCCGGCGTGCCCATGGTGAGGACGGCGCCGGGGGGTGCCGTGGTGTGGGTCGCCGGAGTTCGCGCGGACGAGCGTTTTAAGTGCACGGCGGCGACGCGCGTGGCCTATCTGCTTCGTGTGGTCGACGCGGGTTAGCCCCTCGCACCAGCTTTTCTGTGCGGCGTTGACGGTATTCCCGCGCTGATGGTGCGCGGGCTGGAAAATATACCCCGTGCGCTGCTAGAATGTGTAGTTCGCGTCCATACGGCGGTGTGTGGGCGATAAGCACAAGAAAGGGTTGTCATGGCTTCTCAACATCCGGATATCGAGAAGGTTCTGTTTACGCAGGAGGATATCGACGGTATCGTCTCTCGCCTAGGCGAGCAGATTACTCGCGACTACGCGGGTAAGGATCTGGTGCTGATTGCGGTCCTGCGCGGCGCCGTGGTCTTTATGGGCGACCTGATGCGCAAGATCGAGCTGCCGACCAACATCGATTTCATGGCTGTTTCGAGCTATGGCGACGGTGTGAAGTCCTCGGGTATCGTGCGTATCATTAAGGACCTGGATATCGACATCCGCGGTCGCGACGTGCTGATCGTCGAGGACATTCTGGACTCGGGCCTGACGCTCAAGTATCTGATGAAGAACCTCGAGAGCCGCAAGCCCGCTTCTCTGGAGGTCGCCGCCTTCCTGTGGAAGGACGTTGAGGACCGTACCTCGGCCATCACGCCCAAGTATGTTGGAACCCATTGCCCCGATGCCTTTGTGGTGGGCTACGGCCTCGACTATGCCGAGCGCTATCGTAACCTTCCGTATCTGGGCATTTTGAAACCGGAGGTTTATTCGTAAGATGCCCGACGACCGTAACGATAACAATTCCCAGACTCCCCGGGAGCCTAAGATCCCGGGGATGCCCGGAGGCAAGAAGCCCACGCGTACGGGCTGGCTGTATTTTATTTTGGCTTGCGCGCTTCTGGGCTACGCCTTCTTTAACATGGGCTCCGGCTTTGCCAATTCCAGCAATACCGTTAAGCTCGCGACGAGCGAGATGGTGAGCGCCATCAAGCAGGATCGCGTCGAAGATCTGACCTATACGGTTCAAGACGGAAGCGTGACGGGTCATTACTGGAAGACGAAGAAGGACAAGGGCGATACGAGCGAGCTCAAGAGCTTCTCCTCGACCTATGTCGGCTCCGATTCGCTTGCCGAGCTTATGGCGGAGCACCCCGATACCAAGTACATCGTCAACACCAATGATCCCGATTTTTGGGGCGACCTGGCGATGAGCGTGCTTCCAACGATCGCCCTGATTGCCATCATGTTCTACTTTATGCGCCAGATGATGGGCGCCAACAACAGGAACATGCAGTTTGGCAAGACCAACGCCAAGACCAACGAGGCCACGCGCCCCAAGGTCAAGTTTGAAGACGTTGCCGGCGTGGACGAGGCCGTCGAGGAGCTCGAGGAGATCCGCGACTTCCTGAGCGATCCGGACCGCTATCGCAAACTGGGTGCCAAGATTCCGCGCGGCGTTTTGCTGGTTGGTCCTCCGGGTACCGGTAAGACGCTGCTGGCTAAGGCCGTTGCCGGCGAGGCGGGCGTGCCGTTCTTTAGCATCTCGGGTTCTGACTTTGTCGAGATGTTCGTGGGCGTCGGCGCCAGCCGCGTGCGCGACCTCTTTAAGGAGGCCAAGTCTCAGGCTCCGTCGATTATCTTTATTGACGAGATTGATGCCGTGGGACGTCAGCGCGGAGCCGGTCTGGGTGGCGGTCACGACGAGCGCGAGCAGACGCTCAACCAGCTGCTGGTCGAGATGGACGGTTTTGAGGAAAGCGAGTCGGTCATCCTGATCGCTGCGACCAACCGTCCTGACATCCTGGATCCGGCATTGCTGCGTCCCGGTCGTTTTGACCGTCAGGTTACGGTCGACCGTCCGGATGTGAAGGGCCGCGAGCAGATCTTGCGCGTGCATGCCGAGAACAAGCCGATGGACGAGGACGTGAAGTTTGAGAAACTCGCCCAGATGACCGTTGGCTTTACCGGTGCCGATCTGGCAAATCTGCTCAACGAGTCTGCGCTGTTGGCTGCCCGCCGCCATCGTTCCGTGATCTCGATGGACGAGGTCGAGGAATCGATGGAGCGCGTGATTGCTGGTCCGCAGCGCAAGGGTCGCGTGATGACCGAGGCCGAGCGCACCACGATTGCCTACCACGAGAGCGGTCACGCCCTGGTGGGTCACATCCTGGAGCACTCCGATCCGGTTCACAAGATTTCGATCGTCAGCCGCGGCCAGGCGCTGGGCTACACGCTGCAGCTCCCGCAGGAGGACCACTTCCTCAAGACCAAGAACGAGATGCTCGACGAGCTTGCCGTGTTCTTGGGCGGTCGCGTTGCCGAGGAGCTCATGTGCGACGACATCACGTCGGGCGCGAGCAACGACCTGGAGCGCGCGACCAAGATGGCACGCGAGATGGTTACGCGTCTGGGCATGAGCGAAGAGCTGGGCACGCAAGTGTTTGGCGAGGCGCAGCATCAGGTGTTCCTCGGTCGCGATTACGCCGATCACCAGGATTACTCCGAGGAGACGGCGCGCCGCATCGATATCGAGGTTCAGCGCATCATGCGTGAGGCCCATCGCCGCGCGGTCGAGATTCTGGATGCCCGTCGCGATCAGCTCGATCTGATGGCGAAGGTGCTGCTTGAGCGCGAGACCGTCGAGGGCGACGCCGTGAACGCCCTGCTCGATAACGAGTGGGATGCCTACCTTGAGCGCGAGGGCGATATCCTGGCGGCCAAGGAGGAGCGCAATGCCAAGGCGGCCGGCATGCCGACCAAGAAGCGCGCGCCTCGCATGAGCGAGGAGGAGCTGGCGGCTGATGCCGCGGCCTTTGCGCAGGCGGCCATGCAGGAGGATGCCGAAGTGGCATCCGATGACGCTGGCGATGATCGCGCCGTCAACGCCGATGCCGACGTCGACACCGACAAATAGTCTTTGTGGCGAAAGCCTCCGCGGGGAAACCTGCGGAGGCTTTTTCTTTTGAGCGATATGGGGCCGTCTGTTGATTGGGGACAGACTTAAATGAGCGTTTTCACGCATTTAAGTCTGTCCCCAATCAACATTGCTGCGGCACTTTGCTCGGCTAAAGCGTACAATAGCGCCTATGCGAAAGGGGAACAGATGATCAACGAAACTATGTATGCTCGCGGTGCGGAAAGCTCCATCATCCGTGAGATTTTTAGCTATGGCCTTGAGCGCAAGGCGCAGATCGGTGCGGAAAACGTATTCGATTTTTCGCTGGGCAATCCGAGCGTTCCGGCACCCGCTGCTGTGGCGGAGTCCATTAAGAAGGCCCTGGAGCTGCCGAGCGACCAGCTGCACGGCTACACGCCCGCACCGGGCCTGCCGCAATGTCGTGCCGCTGTGGCCGAATCGCTCAACCGCCGCTTTGGCACGAGCTATGAGGGCAAAGACGTCTTTATGACGGTGGGTGCCGCGGCTTCGCTCACCTGCGCGCTCAACGCCGTTACGAATCCGGGCGACGAGGTTATTGTTATCGCCCCGTACTTTCCGGAGTATCGCGTTTGGATTGAGAAGGCCGGCTGTACGTGTGTCGAGGCGCTTGCCAACGAGGACACATTCCAGCTGAGCGTGGACAACGTGCTCAAGGCGATCAGCGATAAGACGGCGGCCGTCATTATCGACTCGCCCAACAACCCGACCGGTGCCGTGTATACGCGCGATACGCTGACGCGACTGGCCAATATCTTGCGCGAGGTCAACGCCAAGCGCGATCCCGAGAACCCAATCATGCTTATCTCGGATGAGCCGTATCGCGAGATTGTCTATGGCGCCGAGGTGCCTTGGGTGCCTTCGATCTGCGAGCACACCATCGTGTGCTACTCGTATTCCAAGTCGCTTTCGCTGCCGGGCGAGCGCGTGGGGTGGATCCTGGTTCCCAATACGAATCCTCAGGCAGCGCGTCTGATGCCGGCTGTTGCGGGTGCTGCCCGTACGCTGGGCTTCGTGTGCGCACCGGCGCTCTTCCAGCGCGTGATTATCGATTGCATCGATGAGCCGAGTGACGTTGAGGCCTATGCACGCAACCGCACGGCGCTTACCGATGCGCTAGCGGAGTACGGCTACACCTATGTTGAGCCGGATGGCGCGTTCTACCTATGGGTGAAAGCGCTGGAGTCCGATGCGAACGCCTTCTGCGAGCGCGCGAAGAAGTACGAACTGCTCGCAGTGCCCTCGGACAGCTTTGGCATGCCGGGCTGGTTCCGCTTGGGCTACTGCGTGAGCTACGAGACTATCGTCAACTCACTGCCTGCCTGGAAGCAGCTGGCCGACGAGTATCGTCAAAAGTAAAGCGCTCTGCTTACAATGTTTTACGTGAAACGGGGTTTGGTTTTAAACCAGACCCCGTTGTCATGGACGTTGTGTCGTTGGGATGGAGCGGTTTTACGACCATCGAATGCTATGCGTACAATGAATATACGCGACGGCCATACCGGATAAGGAGACCCGATGCCCTACCTGCTTTCTTGTGATATCCATACTCATACGATGTTCTCCGCGCATGCGTATTCAACCATCGAGGAGAACATATATTGGGCGGCAGAGCGTGGCCTGCAGGTACTTGGATCTGCCGACCATTTAAGCTCGATGGTTACGCCTTGCCCCAATGACCTGCGCAGTTTCCAGTTCTTTATCAACCAGGACATCTGGCCGCGCATTTGGAGTGGCGTGCTGGTGCTTCGCGGTGCCGAGGCCGATATCGTTTCGCTGGACGGAAGCTTGTTTGGCGAGGACATTCCCGTGTCGTTCGATATTGCTGGCGATTCGTACAGTCACCAGCATTCGCTGTTCAATTTGGTGACGCGTAATTTGGATTATTTGGTGGCAAGCGTGCATAACCCGCAGTTTGCCGAAGGCGCGACGCTCGCCCAAACGACCCAGATGTACATCAATGCCCTGGAGCACCCCAAGGTGTTCATGCTGGGGCATACGGGGCGCTCGGGCGTGCCGTTCGATATCGATGAGGTGCTGTTGGCGGCCAAGGCCAAGCACAAGATTATCGAGATCAACAACCATAGCCTTGAGCATGGCACGGATGCCGAGCATTGGAACGTGTGTCGCAAGATCGCCGAGCGCTGCGCCGAGCTGGGCGTGGGCATTGGCGTGTCGACTGATGCGCACATTGGTATGGCCATTGGCAAGCTTGACCAGGCGCGCAAGATGCTCGACGAGATTCACTTCCCGTTGGATTTGATCGTGACGCGTGACCGCGAGACGCTGCTGCGCGAGATGGCGGCAGCCGGCGTGTGCGATTTGCGCAAGGGGATGTAACGAGGCTCATATGCCCAACGAAGGGGGGGCGGTCCAGACGGGCCGCCCCCTTTCTTGTCCCAAAAATCTACCGGGGTTGGTTAGCGGCGCTCTAGGACCGCTACTGTTTCGGTGTGGTCGGTGTGGGGGAACATGTCGACGGGCGTGATCTTGAGCAGGCGATAGCCTCCGTCGAGGAGTTGGTGCAGGTCGCGCTCTTGGGTCACGGGGTTGCAGCTGATATAGGTGATGCGGC
>CATVQO010000052.1 GCA_958346165.1 uncultured Collinsella sp.
CAGTAGCGGTCAGTAGCGGTCAGTAGCGGTCAGTAGCGGTCAGTAGCGGTCAGTAGCGGTCAGTATATTCTTCGGAGCCGTTTCTCTGGGCTTCGGCGGACTTGCCAACTCGCGCTTGGGCACTACTCAGTAGATTACTCAGCAGTGCCCAGTAGATTACTCAGTAGTGCCCAGCAGGGGGAGGGCAGCAAACGCAATGGGCCTGTTTCCCGGCTAGGACCTGCAGCCTCAAACTTCGCTTGGCATCCTGTAGAACTGGTGCGGGTCTTTCGGGCTTTTCCCTACCCATTCCAACAGGCCTCGACCGGCAAGGTCTTTCAGAGTCTTCGAGGCCGTTTTCCTACCGACATTGGACTCCCGCGCGAGGTCGGAGGTCGTGATTTTCCCCTGAGCGGCGGCAATTGCCATCGCTGCTCGTTCGCGCTCGCTGAGGAGCGGTCGGTTGTCGGCCGCGGTTCTCCTGAAGGCCGCTTTCTGCAACCCAGGACGCTCGAAGACGACGACGGTGCTGTTGACGGTCTGCTCGAAGCGGAACCTCACGCCGGCTGCCTCGCAGGCCTCCTTGATGCGCGGTATGCCCGTGCCGTACTGCTCGATGACGCCGGCGCGGAACAGGGTGCGCGCGATCGCGGGGTTTCGGAGGCCGAACTCGCTCGCGGTACCGTCTAGGTGCTCTTGCGGCGAGTCGCCCTCGGGGAACAGGCCCGGGCTCACGATCTGGACGGTGTCCATGAACACGTTGACCTCGACGGCGGTGCCGGTGGTGTAGTCGCGGTGGCACAGCGCGTTGGCAACCGCCTCGCGGATGGCCTCGGCCGGGATCTCGGGGATCTCCTTGCGGTACATGCCCGTCTCGCCGATGACGAACTCGCGCCTGATGTTCGACGTCACGAAGTACTCGGCGAAGTCGAGCAGCTTGAGCATGGTGCCGCTCTCGCGGCGCAGGTCGAGGATCTTGGCCTTGGTGTTGCCGCCCAGAAGCCCCAGCTTCATCCTGGGGTAGGTGTCGGATCCCTCGCAGAACAGCTCCACCGCGGCGTTTCTTAGGCTGCCGTCGGGCGCGACGAGGTCGAGCCTTGCCAAGGTGTCCTCCACGCCGGCGAACCCGCCGCCCACGCGTCCGGCCCTGCCGCCGCGCGCGACGAAGTCACGCACCGCCTGCTCGTCGGCGTCGGAGACGGGCCTGCCGGACGGCAGCGAGTCCCACGGGCTACGGGCGCGCTCACGCTTGACGACCATGGCGCTCAGCTCCGAGGCCGACAGCGCTTTGTTCGAAGTCCCCACGCGGGTGAAGTAGCGTCCGTCGGCGGAGTAGGGGGCGTCGGCACCTGAGAAGGCAATTTTGATGTATCGCAGCCCATCATCGGCGTCGAGGCACTCGACCGTCGGGAACACCGCGGGCTCGATCTTGTCGGACACCCACGACGTCACCTGGCGCAGCGTTGCGTCGCTGACATCCTGGCCGATGACATCGCCGTTGTCCTTCACGCCGAAGTAGAGCTCGCCGCGGCCGTGCTTGTTCAGCATGGCGCTGATGGCTTGCAGTGCTTCTTTATGCTCGCCAGTGGACTTCTTGAACTCGACGGTCTCGCTCTCGCTGCCCAGGTTCATCCGCGCTGCCTTTCCCGTTCGTTGCTTGTCTCGTTGGATTATACCGTGGTCACCATGGGCGAAAACGTGGAAGCGCGCTTGCTTGCCTCTACCATGTTCTCATGCGCCTTAATGCCCTTTGTGAAGAATCATCCCATTGGGAAACGGGTCCCTATGGAACGATTTTGGTATCAGGCATAGGGGGGCGCTATCGTGGATGTCGTCACCATTGCCTGCGCCCTCGATCCAGAGATGTAATTACAGAAGTGCGGGGAAAAATCGAAAACCTTCGAGCACAACGCGGTTTTTTTGTATCAAAACCGCAGGTCGCGGAAGCCTAAAACGGGGGTCTGGTCAGCATTCCTTTGGTTTTCCCCGCACTTCCGAATTTGGCCTCTCGCCACATCCCGATTACGTCTTAAAGTGGCGCAAAAAGCCGTGTGCTCTGCTTGATTTTGCTCAGGAATTATGCCTGAGGGGTAGTGGATTCGCCTTTCTCCGCCGTGCAGCGGCACGTGTAGGGCTCTCTGGCTCAGGCGCGAGTCGCTTCCCGTCTGAAAAAGTTCTTAAAACAGCTTTAAAGTTGCCTTTGGCCTACATTGACAGCGTACAATATGCATGTTTACCATGGCAAAAGCTAAATTTGGGGAGGGGGAGCGCACGGTGGAAGTGCTGGTTGTTGGCAATACCGTGTATGTCGATGACGACTTTTGTGCCAAGGCGTTTCCCGGTGACCATGTTCAGGTCGTGGCGGCCAACGAGGCGCGCCGCGACGGGTCGTCGCTCCATGCGTCTTGGAAAGAGCTGCTGCAGCACCTGGACCAGGCTTACGAATTCGACCGTGTGGTCTACCTCTCTACCTATCTCACGCCGCATACCGAGGCCGTTGGCGACATCGAGCTGCTGCGCTCCGTCTTTCGAGCTTGCATGGGTCGCCAGATTCAGCTGCTGTTTGTGACTGGTCCCATGGGAGCGGACGGTGCGGTGGACGCTGCGGGGCAAAACGGCAAGGGCATCATTGCCCGTGCGGCCAACGACCTGTGCCGCTACTATGCGGTCCGCGACGGCATTCAGGCCAAGATCTTGCGCGTGCCGTATCTGTACACCGCCTCGCCCACGCTGGAAGACCCGATTTTGACCCCGCTGTTCGAGGCGTGCTCGCAAGGCTCTGCTGTCATGAGGGCTGGGGCGGACTCACCGCTCGGTGCCCTCTGCGCCGAGGAGCTGGCCGTTCTGGTGCGTCGCATCTTCGACAGCTGGGATGCCACATTCGAGGAACTCGAGGTTCCGGATAGCTTTGCCCACACCGTGGGAGACCTGGGCGAGGCGCTCAAGGGCTTGTTCCCGGGGCTCGACATTACCTACGACGGGGACGCCGTCGTCTCCATTGCTCCGAGCGATACCGTCCGCACGCGCTACGGGTGGTTCCAGCGCTATGACGTGCTGCGCGATCTTTCGACCATACACGCCCGCTGGGAGCAGACCCTCGCGGGCAAGCGCCATCCGCTGCGTGCCGCCATCGACCGCATGCGCGGGCGGACACTGCCCATCAAATGCCTGGAGACCGCGCTGGCCTGGGTGCTCTTTGAGGGCCTGGAGCTGGTGTTTTCGCAGTCTGCTCAGCTTAACGTGCTCGACTACCGCCTGCTGTACGTGGTACTGATCGGCACGCTGTATGGGCTCGATTTTGGCCTGGTTGCGGCGCTGCTGGCGTCGGTGGGTTTGGCCGCGAGCTACTTTACTCAGTACGGCTATACCTTCCAGGGTCTCTTTTACGAGCCGTCCAACTGGCTGCCGTTTATTGCGTACTTTGTGGTGGGTGCCGTGTGCGGCTATGTGCAGCTGCGCAACAGCGAAGCCATTAGGGCGGAGCGCGATCAAAACGAGCTCGTGCGTAATCGCAATACGTTCCTCACACAGCTTTACCACGACGCGATCGAGGACAAGTGCGCGTACAGGCGCCAGATTGTGGGTCGCCACGACAGCTTTGGCAAGATCTTTGCCGTGACGCAGGAGCTCGACGTGCTCAACCCACGCGACATCTATCGCAAGTGCTGCGAGCTTCTGGGCGAGATCCTCGAGAACGATTCGGTTGCGATCTATCATGTTTCGGGCGGGGCATTTGCACGCCTGGTGGCAGCAAGTCCCGCGATTGCCGAAGATGCCGCACGCTCGCTCACGCTTGAGCAGCTTGCACCTCTTTTGGGCGACGGGGGTCGTTCGAACCTGTGGGTGAACCGTGAGCTGACGCCGGGGCTTCCCATGTTTGGATACACGATCGAGCGCGACGGGGCACCCGCCGTGTTGATCTTTGTGCGTCGTGCGGCCGAAAACCAAATGACCCTCTATTATCAAAACCTGTTCCGCATCTTGTGCGGGTTGGTCGAAAGCGCGCTGGGCCGTGCCTTTGACTATGAGGCGGTGGCGCAGGATAAACGCTGCGTTGACGGCACTTGCGTGCTCAAGCAGGCTGCCTTTGGCCAAGAGCTTGCGGCGGAGCAGGCGCTGGCAGATAGCAAGATGGGGAGTTTTTGCTCCTGCGCGTGGTACCGGGCATGGAGCCTGTCGGCGAGCTGGTGGGCGCAATTGGGTCGGCAATCCGCGAGAGCGACGCGGCGGGCTTGGTCGACGGCGACGTGCTCTACCTGCTTATGCGCCAGGCAAAGGCATGCGATCTGCCCATTATCCGCGAGCGCCTGAGCGCAAAGCAGATTGCGGTGGAGCCCGTCGACGGCGAGGACATCGTGGAGCTGCTGCAGCACATCTCTTACACCGGTGACGGTGAGGGGGGGTGCCGCTTGATCTCGCTTGTCGTTGCTGCCGTCTTGCTGCTGATTCATGCGCTGGTTTGCCTGATGCTGTGGACGCTCATGAAACTGGGCCTGCTGCCGGTGCGCGGGCACATGCTGGCTGTGATAGTGCTGGTGCCGCTGTGGGGCCCGTTGCTGGTGGTTTTGCTATCGGTGTGCAGCGCGGTGTTTGGCGAGGGGCTGAAAGGGTCTGCGCTGGAGTCGCTGCGCTTCAACGATGACCTGCATCGCAGTATGTCGGTACCGAGTGGTGAGGACGATTCAGGCGTAGTGCCGCTCGAGGAGGCACTCATCGTCAACGACCCGGCATACCGGCGCCGCCTAATGCTCTCCATGCTCACCGAGGAGCCCGACGCGTACCTGGCGCAGCTGCAGGCGGCTAAGCTTAACGACGACGTTGAGGTGGCGCACTATGCCGCGACGGCGGTGGCGCAGATCTCCAAGGAGTCCGACCTTAAACTGCAGCAGCTGGAGCGTGCCTTTAAGACGGACCCGAGCGCTCAAAACCTCAACGAATACTGCGATTTTCTTGGTGAATACTTGTGCTCGGGCTTGGCTGAGGGGCGCGTGGCTCAGATTCAGCGCCAACAGTACGCGCGCCTGCTTGCGCGTCGCTGCGAGCGCGAGGATACCCTTGAGCTGCGCATTCGATACGCGACGGCGCTGGCCGATGTCGGACAGATCGACGAGGCGCAGGCCGTGACCGACCAGCTGGTGATAGACGTGCCCGAGGAGCAGGAGGTTTGGATGCTTTGCCTGCGCCTGGCCGTGATGCGCCGCGACGGTGACGAGGTCCACCGTGTGATCGATGCGATTGACAAGCAACATGTGTATTTGAGCGCCGACAACCGCGAAAAGTTGGCGTTTTGGCGCGACGGGGAGGAGGCCAGATGAGCGTGGCGCAACATATCCGCGACCGTGCAGGGCGCTTTCGTTGGATGGGACTCCTCGTGGTGTGGGCGGTCTTTATTGTCATGGCCGCTGTGCTGCTGGTGGAGCGTGCCGGCGTGCAGTACAGTGCGGGCCAGCATAAGCTGGGGATGCTGGCCGCCAACGATGCGGTACCGGCCTCCTCGGCAATCTTTGGCCAAAAGCCCACGTGCCTGGTCATTACCGATTCCGATCAAGCTGGCGTCGAGGACGTAAAGGAACAGTTCGACCAGATCCTGCTCGACATGAAGATCGCCCATCGCGATGTTGATATTGCCACCGACGGTGCGGACGCGATCCCATCGCTCACGTCGTTTGATCGCGTGATTGTGCTTATGCCCTCGCTTGACGGACTGGGTACGCATCTGACCGATCTGATGAGTTGGGTGAGTGTGGGCGGCTCACTCATGCTGGGCATGACGCCAGATAACTCGAACTGCCTGCAGGCTATTGCTTCCAAGCTTGGGATCGAATCGGCCGGATATGACTATGCGAAAGCCGAAAGCATTGTGCCGAGCGATGACTTTATGTTGGGCGGAGGAGAGCGCTACGAGTTCTCGGATCCCTTCGATTCTTCGCTTTCGGTTTCATTGCGCGAAACGGCGCACGTATGGGCAAAGACCGGTGACGCGGGCACGCCGCTCATTTGGTCTAACGATTGCGGCAGTGGTCACACCGTGGTGTGCAACATTGGTATCTACGACAAGGTCATGCGTGGGTTCTATGCTTCGGCCATAAGCTTGCTGGGTGATGCCTCGGCCTATCCGGTCATCAACAGCGCCGTGTTCTATTTGGACGACTTTCCTAGCCCCGTGCCCTCGGGCGATGGTACTTATATCAAGCGTGACTACGGCCTTTCCATTGCGGATTTTTACACCAAGGTCTGGTGGCCCGATCTGCAAAAGCTTGCGCAAAAATACGGCATTCGCTATACCGGCGTGATGATCGAAAACTACGAGGACGCGGTCAACCAGACCGAGCCCGCGCGCCAGGCCGATACCACGCAGTTCCGCTATTTTGGCGGCATGCTGCTGCAGATGGGCGGAGAGCTGGGCTTTCACGGCTACAACCATCAGCCTCTGGCGCTCTGGGATACCGACTATGGCACGCTGTATGACTACAAGACCTGGAAGAACAAGGAAACGCTCGTCGCTTCGCTCAACGAGCTTATAGCCTTCCAGGACGAGGTGCTGCCCAACGCGCACGGCTCGGTCTACGTGCCACCGTCGAATATCCTTTCGGCCCGCGCGCGCCAGCTTATCGGCACCGATGTTCCGCGCATTAAGACTATTGCCAGTACGTATTTTGAGGACGGTACCGACCTGCCGTACGTGCAGGAGTTTGGCGTGGCGAGCGATGGTATTGTGGAGCAGCCGCGTATTGTCTCGGGCGGCATGGTCGACGATTCCTATATGCGCCTGGCTGCCGTGTCCGAGCTCAACATGCACTACGTGAGTACGCACTTTATGCACCCGGACGACCTGCTCGATCCCGATCGCGGCGCCAAGGAGGGCTGGGAAGTCTACAAGGGCGGCCTGACCGACTACCTGGACTGGCTTACCAAGTCTGCGCCCGACCTGCGCCGCCAGACGGCGTCGGAGTGCTCCGGTGCCATTCAGCGCTTTTCGTCGGTTACGGTGAGCGTGGATACCGGTGCGGATGCCTGGACGCTCAGCCTGGGCAATTTCCACGACGAGGCGTGGCTCATGTTCCGCGCCAATAATGGCGAGCCGGGTGCGGTGACGGGTGGCGAACTGACGCACCTTACGGGCGATCTGTATCTGCTCAAGGCAAATGATAATACCCTGACGATCGAGCGCAAGGAGGGTGGCGACAGATGAGAATCTGCTTGGTACTCGAGGGTTGCTACCCTTATGTGCACGGCGGCGTATCTACCTGGATGCATGGCTATATCCAGGCCATGCCCGAGCACGAGTTCGTGCTGTGGGTGATTGGCGCGCATGCTGCCGACCGCGGCAAATTTGTCTACGAGCTGCCCAGCAACGTGGTCGAGGTGCACGAGGTGTTCCTGGACGATGCCCTGCGGCTTTCGGGCGAGCAACATGAAGCCAGTTTTAACGACCGCGAGCGCGAGGCGCTACGCCGCCTGGTGTCGCTCTCCAATCCGGACTGGGACGTGCTGTTCGATATCTTCCAGCGCCGTCGCGTGCATCCGCTCTCGTTTTTGCAGAGCCGCACGTTTATGGATATCTTCCGCGACGTGTGCCTTGCCGAGTACCCCTACACGCCCTTCGCCGACGCATTCCACACCATGCGCTCTATGCTGTTGCCGGTGCTCTACCTGCTGGGCAGCGAGGTGCCGGTTGCCGATGTGTACCACGCTATCTCGACCGGCTACGGCGGCCTGCTCGCCTGCCTGGGCTCAAGCGTTCACCATGCGCCGGTGCTGCTCACCGAGCACGGCATCTATACCCGCGAGCGCGAGGAAGAGATCATTCGCGCCGACTGGGTGGTGCCGTCGTTTAAGGACCGCTGGATTCGCTTTTTCTACCTGCTTTCGGAGGAGATCTACCGCCGCGCCTTCCGCGTGACGAGTTTGTTCCATAACGCCCGCAAGACGCAGATCGATATGGGTTGCGATGCAGACAAATGTCTGGTCATCCCCAACGGCATCCAGTTCGACTGCTTTAAGGACATTCCCTTAAAGCCCGATGACGGCTGGGTGGACATTGGCGCGGTGGTGCGCCTGGCGCCCATCAAGGACGTCAAGACTATGATCTATGCCTTTTTTGAGCTGCACGAGCGCCTGCCCAAGGTGCGCCTGCACATCATGGGCGGCGTGGACGACGAAGAGTACGGCGCCGAGTGCCACGCGCTGGTCGAAACCCTGGGCGTGCGCGACCTGATCTTTACCGGCCGCGTCAACGTGGTCGAGTACATGGAAAAGCTCGACTTTACCATTTTGACGAGCATCTCCGAGGGCCAGCCGCTCAGCGTGCTGGAGTTGCTTGCCGCGTGTCGTCCCTGCGTGACGACCGAGGTGGGCTGCTGCCGTGAGTTGCTCGAAGGCGCTCCGGGCGATGACTTTGGCGTGGCAGGTTTTGTGACGCCGCCTATGTATCGCAAGGGCTTGGCCGATGCCATGGAACGCATGTGCACAAGCCGCGCCCGTCGCATTGAGATGGGGGAGCGAGGCAAGCGTCGCGTTGCCACGTACTTTTTGCACGAGCAGATGCTCGCCAACTATCGCGCGCTGTACGACGTGACGGCGCAAGCGTTTGACCTGCCCAGAGAGGGGGAGTAGCCGGTGGCCGGAATCGGTTTTGAGCTCAAGCGCCTGTTTAGGCGCAAGGGCCTGTTTGCCACGATGCGCGCCTATGGCTACGCCGGCATTGTGTGCACGGGCCCGATGCTGCTGGGCGTGCTGCTCCAGGTGGGTATCTTGGTGCTGTGCGGTCTGTGGGGCGTGGGACGCGCCAACCAAGACCTGCTGGTGTGCATGGTGACCTATACGCTGCTGGCGTCGCTCACGCTCACGAGCTTTTTCTCCATGCCGGTCACGCGCTTTTTGGCTGATATGTTGTTTGCCGAGCGCGAGGACGAGATTCTGCCCTCGTTTTGGGGCTCCAATGCTGTCATGCTCGTTGCGGGCACGGTGCTCTACGGCGTCTTCCTGCTGTTCTCGGGCGCCACGCTGCTGCAGGGGCTGCTGTGCCTGTGGCTGTTCAACATTATGATCGTCAACTGGAACGGCATGAGTTACCTCACGGCCATCAAGGATTACCGCGGTATCCT
>CATVQO010000053.1 GCA_958346165.1 uncultured Collinsella sp.
TGCTCGTGGCGCATCGCTGGGAGATCGAGGACGGCAAGCTCGACACCGCGTGCGTTAAGGCGTTTCGCGTGCCGGCGGGTACGGTCGTCGAAGTCTTCAACACCACGCTTCACTACACGCCGTGCATGGTCGACGATGGGGGCTTCCAGGTGATGGTGGCGCTGCCCGCCGGCACCAACGGCCCGCGCCCCGAGGCCGCAACCGACATGCCTGCCGCCGGTGACAGCTACTGCTATTGGAAGGCCGACAAGTGGGTTCTCTGCCATGCTGACAGCCCCAAGGCTGCCGAAGGTGGCTACGTAGGCCTCATCGGTAAGAACCTCGACATCACCGTGGACTAGCGCATCGCCCCAAACCACCACAAAGGTGCCTGTCCCCTTTGCGGTGGTTTGGGGCGGGCGGATATCGGGAAGTGCCAGACGGGGGAGGCTGCCGGGCGCCTTGCCGTCTGCGGATTTTGGGACATGCGGCCCGCTTTTTCGACCCATCTGTCGGTACACTAAAAGCACTATGGGTACCCGCGAGCGACATATCGGCCACGCGGCCGCCCGATCCGCTCCCGTGGCGGATCCCAGGGGCGGCAGGCTCTTCGCCATGCCGCGATTCCTTGTTGGCATAACACATCAGGTGTACCGCCACCGCGTCTTTGCTATCGCCGGCGCCATCACCGCGCTGTTCCTCATGCTTTTGGCAGTCTTGCCGGCGTTGTTCGCCTTCGACCCCAAACTTTCTAGCGCCGTGCCCGCCTATAGCGAGGTGTCCGAAGAGGTCGTGGATGTGCTCGTCCATTCGAGCTCTCTCCCGCTGCTTGTCGCCGCAATTGTATTTTCGATCTGGGGCGTATCGGTCTATCTGCGCTGTTTGGACTATGTGTTGCGCCGCCGCCTTGTTGCCGTCGCCACCATCTGCGCCCTGTGGATGATCGAAGTCATTCTCAAGTACAAGTCGTTCACGCCGTTCTATGCCACCGTGCTGTGGTACCTGTACTACGTGCCCATGACGCTCATTCCGCTGCTCTACCAGCTCTGCGGCCTGCGCCTTGCGGGCCTGGAGCAACACCGCCTGGGTCGCCGCTACTGCGCTGCACTGTGGATTGTGGCCATCCTGCTTATCGGATTTGTGCTCACTAACGATGTTCACCAGCAGGTCTTCCGCTTTGACCGTACAAGCGACACCTGGAGCAACGATTACACGTACGGCTGGGGTTATTTCGCCGTCCTCGTGTGGACGGCCTTTGACTTCGTGGCCTTTTTTATCTTGGTTGGTCGGTCCTCGTCCTTTCGCATCCAGCGTTTCTCGGGCACGGCGGCGCTCGTACTGCTGGGTGGCGCATTCTTTGCCATCTCGTATGCCTTACGCGTGCCCTGGGCATGGAGGCTCAACTTTTCGCTTGTCTATTGCGTCCTGTGCGTGGTGGCGATGGAAATCTGTCTCGATTGCGGTGTCATTCCGTCGTATCACGACATCGCCGGCATCTTCGACACCTTGCCGCTCGACCTCAAAGTTCTAACGCGCGACCTGCAGGAGGTCTATGCCACGCCGGTGTCAAAGCCAATGCCGGCGGGCGTGTGCGAAGAGCTGCGAGCCCAGGAACACGGGCATGCCCATGCCTTTGCCGTGGAGTCCAATCCCGATGTAATGTACCGAGCCTTTCCACTGCTGGGCGGATCGGCCCTGCTTGCCCAAGACGTGTCGGATCTCAACGAGCTCAATCGCGAACTGGCACATCGTCGTATGGAGCTGCAGCGTCAAAATGAGCTGCTCGCCGCCGACTACGACCTTAAGACGCACCTGGCAGACCAAGAGGCCGAGACCTTGCTGGTCCAAGACGTGGACCAGGCGCTTGCCCGCGCGCTCGAAGGGATGTACGACCTGCTGAGCTCGCTACCGCCGTTGACCGATGAATCGTCTTCGCACGAGCGTTACCGCATGCTGCAGCGCGCCAAGATGCTCGTCGCCTATTGCAAGCGCAAGGGGTCGCTCACGTTGGCACAGCACGGGGAGAGCGGTTTTGATCGCGACCGCATTCAGCTCATTGCCAACGAGCTCGCAAGCGACCTGCGCACCATCGATATCGATTGCGCCTCGATTATCGCCATACGGCGCCCGATGCACGCCAGTACGGTAAGCGCCCTGTACGACTGCGTGTATGACTTTGCGTTTTTTGCCTACACCACCGACCATCCGGCGCTTATGTATCACTTGGGCGATCATGACCGATGCAGTGTCGAGCTGCGTGCCGCGCTTTTTCCAACGATGATGCAGATCTTTCGCAGACGCCCGCTGCGCAAGAGCTCGAAAGCGCTCTGCAAGGGCGCAACGTGGCATACCGCCTTGAGGGCGAGCCCGGCCAGCTGCGCATGATCGTCTTGATGCCGAGGGCGGGTGAGTGACGATGCAGATTTCGCTCATTCTTCCCCAAATCGTTGCGCTCGATGTTGTCTTTGCCCTGGCTGCGTGTCTGCAGACGATCCACGTCCCGCTCATCGCATCGCGCCGCTCGTCCTATAGCCGTAAGGTGATTTGTGCCTACGAGGCGAGCCTTGTGCTTCACCTAATTATTTCGGCGCTCATCTTGTTCGCGTCGTCTGGCTCATATCTGGTGGCGCCGCTTGACGTTTGCGCCAGGGCAATGGGCGGAGCGTTGTGGCTCAATGCCGTGATCTTTGCCTACGGCATGGTGCTTATGGTGCACTATCGTCGCCCCGTCATGCTGGCCGAACTGTTGCTCGTTGCCGCCGTGACACCGCCGGTGGTTTTTGCCATGGGCTCGGCGTGGACCACGGTCCTTATCGCAGAGGGAGCGTTTTTCCTGTTCCGCTCCATTGCGGCGCTCTTGATGGATGTCCGCAACCGCCAGGAGGATATCACCGCGTTCTCGACGATCGAAACCATCAACGTGATTCCCGTGGGCATCCTGTATCTGGACCCGAGGGGCCGTCCGCTGCTCATGAACCGCTGCATGCGAAAAAACCTGGTGGAGCTTCATATGCCCACCGACCTAGGCGATATGAGCGGTACATGGAACGACCTGCGCAAACTCAGCATGCAAATGCCCGAAAGCAGCCAGAACCGCGTGCGGATTAATCTGGACCGCTTTGGTGAGGCGCGCGTTGTGGTCGAGGTTTCTCCCGCCGAGATTCGCTTGTTCGTGCACGATGACGTTATGGTTTCGGGCCGCCTCTTCGAGCGCATTATCGGTCTGGATGTAACAGAGTATGCGCATGCCCATGATCGCCTGGCGCAAGCCAACCACCTGCTTGAGCTTGCGGGCCAAGAGCTCCAAGCCCAGATCGAAGAAGTCAAAAAAGTTGCTGACAATGCGGCCTATCTGCGTATGCGCGCTCGCGTGCACGACGTGATCGGGCAGCGCCTGTCCATTCTCCATCGTTATCTGGAGGAAGGGCGCCTGGATGACGAGTCACTCGAGCAGATCGACCCGCTGCTGCGCTCAATCGCTGCCGATCTGCGCAGCGGGGGCGACAGCGAACCGGCAGAGCAACTGGGCGATATCGTCCATGCCTTTGGCCTGGTGAGCGTGCAGATCGATGTGGAGGGCGAGCTGCCAAACGACGCGCGTGTCGCCGCAGCATTTTTGCAGATTATCCGCGAAGCCTCGACCAATGCCACCAAGCATGCACAGGCCCATCAGGTCCATGTGCGCCTGTGGCAGGAGGGGACAGAAGACGGCGCTGTCGCGCGGATGGTCGTTTCTAACGACGGCGCGCCTGCACCCGTATCGTATCGCGAGGGAACGGGTATCCCAGGTATGAGGCATGTCGCACAGAATCTGGGCGGCAGCCTGGAAGTCCACACCGCCCCGCCCTTCACGCTTACGGTGTCCATCCCGCTCGCCTCCAGCGCCACGGCCCAAAGGAGAAGTTCATGATTCGCGTGTTAATCGTCGAAGACCAGGCTATCTTGCGCGAGAGCCTCGCGCGCTCCGTCGGTGACCAGCCCGACATGACGGTTGTTGCCGCGATCGCCGACGCCTCGGATGCCTTGGACGTTGTGCTTAAGGAGCGCCCGGACATGATACTGATGGACGTGTGCACCGAGCACGATTCCAACGGCATCGTGGCGGCGGCGCGCATCAAAGAACAACTGCCCGAGTGCCGCGTCATTATCATGACGGGTATGCCCGAAATCACCTTTGTGGACCAGGCACGCGAGGCGGGCGTCGACAGCTTTGTGTACAAGAACGTCGGTATCGACGAGCTTTTCGCCGTGATGCGCTCCACGCTGGCGGGTTACTGCACGTTTCCCAAGCCGCCCGAGAGCATCTTCTCGGGCACGGCGGCCCTCGACGATGTCGAGCTGTCGATCTTGCGCCTTGCCTGCGAGGGTAAAAGCCGCCGCGAGATCGCGGCCGAGCTGTTTATGAGCGAGGGCACCATCAAACGCCGCATCTCGGAGATTCTCAATAAGACCGGCTACGACAACATCATGCGCTTGGCCGTGCGCGCAGTAACGGAGGGCAGCATCGTTCCCAACATGGAGCGCTAGCGCTCGTTACGCATCGGCATAAAGCGGCGGGGCCGCAGGATCAACTCCTGCGGCCCCGTCTGGCATGTGCGCGGATGTGTCCGCCAATCCGCGGCTATCGGTGTCTGCCGTTACGCGATGGTTGCGCTGTAGGAGGCGACGTCCTCGTAGGAATCGGTCAGGTAGGCGTCGATGCCGATGGTCGTATTGACCAGGTCGTCAAGGCTGTCAAGTTCGCCGCTCGAGAACGTGAACTCCTCGGTGGCGTTGGTGCCAGGCATCAAGTTAGCCGAGAACCAGGGTTCCTTCATGGTGCCGTTGACGTTGGTCTTGCCGGAGGGAGCGTAGAAGGTCAGGTCCTTGTCGCTCTTGTTGGTGATGTTGACGACAAAGCCGATGTCGCCCCAGTCATCCTTGAATTTCTCGGTGATGGTGATGGTGCACAGATCGTCATCGGCGACGGTGACGGCGGGGGAGATTTCGACGTTCTGGACATCGTCGTCTTCGACGGCCTCATCGATCTCCTCTTCCTTCTCGGCGTTCTCGCGATCCTTCTTCACCGTACCGGACAGATCCTTGTCGGACTTGGTGAAGATAAGCTTGTCGTCTTCCATTTTAAGGACGAGCTTGCCATCCTCGAGCGTCATATCCTGCGATTCGCCTTCGGCAGTGATGGTTGCGGTTGTGGCATCCTTGGCCTCCCACTTAAGGTCGATGACCTCAAGGAACAGGTCGAGGGCGCCCGTGCCGTCCTCATCGAGGACTAGGATACAGTGGACGCCCCCCTCCTCGAGCATATCCATGTACTCGTCGGTCAGCTCTTCGCCCTCTACGGTTCCACCCGAGAACTTCCAGCTGCCGACGAAGTCGGCCTTGGGGTCCTTGCCGCCGCCGCTGCAGCCTGTCAGGGCAAAGGCGAGCGCCAGGACGCATGTCAGGAATGCGAGTGCGGACTTTTTGAACGTTGTCTTCATGGTGTCCTCCTTCATCGAACGAAACCCATAGAAGCAAATGCGGGGGTGGCGGATCCCCCGCTCATTACCAGTTAGGGGCGCTAGGGCCTGGGCGTTCCGCAGTTGCTGCAGAACTTGCCGCCGTTTTCGCTGCCGCAGTTGGGGCAGAACCACTTGGCCGGTGCGGGCGCGGGCGCGGGGCTGCCGCACTCGGAGCAGAACTTGCCGGTGTTGGTGGCGCCGCAGCTGCAGGTCCATGTGCCGGCCGCAGGTGCGGCGGGAGCGGGTGCCGGAGCCGGCTGCGGGGCGGCCTGCTGCTGCGCCTGGCCGGCGGCGAACAGCTGGCTGGCGTTCATACCGCCCATGCCGCCTGCCATGCCCATGCCCATAAAGCCCGCCATCGCGCCGTTGGGGTTGGCGGCTGCTGCGCGCATCGCATCGCTCTGGGCGCTGGCGATGTTGGCGGCTGCCATGGTGGGATCGCGCATGACCGCGGCCTTCTGCAGGTCCTTGATCATTTGCTCGTCCTCTTGCGAGGCGGCGATGGAGTTGACGCCAAAGCTCACGATCTCGACGCCGCGCAGGTCGCGCCAGTCGGCAGAGAGGACCTCGTTGAGTGCACGGGCGAGCTCGGTGGTGTGGCCGGGGATGGCGCTGTAGCGGATGCCCATCTCCGAGATCTTGGCAAAGGCGGGCTGCAGGGCGGTGAGCAGCTCGGACTTAAGCTGGCTGTCGATCTTATCGCGCGTGTAGCTTTCGGTCACGTTGCCGCACACGTTGGTGTAAAACAGCAGCGGGTTGGTGATGCGGTACGAATACTCGCCGTTGCAGCGCACGGAGATGTCGACGTCCAGGCCAATGTTGTTATCGACCACGCGGAAGGGCACAGGCGAGGCGGTGCCGTACTTGTTGCCGATGATCTCCTTGGTGTTGATAAAGTAGACGCGCTGGTCCTTGCCCGCGTCGCCGCCAAAGGTAAAACGGCTGCCGATATTGGCGAAGGTCTCCTTGATGGAGTCGCCCAGATTGCCGCTAAAGACGCTTGGCTCGCTGCCGGTGTCAAAGACGAACTCGCCGGGCTCCAGCGCGACCTCGATGATCTTGCCGTTTTGCACCACGAGCATGCCCTGGCCGTCGTTGACGGCGATGACCGAGCCGTTGGAGATGACGTTGTCCTCGCCGCGCGTGTTGGAGCTGCGGCCGCCGGTGCGCTTGCTGCCCTTGCAGGCCAAGACGTCAGCGGGCATCGATTCGCAATAGATAAATTCCTTCCACTGGTCGGCCATGACGCCGCCGGCAGCTCCCAATCCAGCTTTCAAGAGTCCCATGGTAATCTTCCTTTCTCGTCAAAGGCCGGGTGGTATTGGTTGGATTGCTTAGTCGTCCTTGTCGTCTTTCATGACAACGGTGGTCTCGGTGTGGCTGAAGGTGTCGTGCTTCTCGGTCAGGTCGAGCTCGCCGCAGTACTCGTCGGCGTGGGTGGCCTCGTTGGCCGTCTTGAGCTGGCCTACCAGTAGCACGTCTCCGATAATCACGATGATCAGCGGCGCGATGACGTTGATGAGGATGCCCTCGATATCAAAGGTGAGGTAATCCGGATCGAAGGCGTATTCCCCCATAAAGAGAATCTGGGAGAGGATAAATCCGATCACGAAGAACAGCACCGAGGCGATGGCGAGCTTGGGCTTGGAGCAGGGGAGCTCGCCGACCAAGCGGCCGGTCTGGCCGTTCATGGCAAACAGGTAGCTCTTGCCGTTCCACGAGGTGGAGAGCATCCAGACGGGGAACAGGGCGTAGTCGCTGTCTTCCCAGGTGTAGTCGAGCTGCTTGCTTTCGACCGTGGCATCGTCGTATTCGTCGACGACGGTCTCGCGCAGGGCCGAGATTGTGCTTTCTTCCATACGGCGTTCGGCGCGCGCCTTGCAGGTCTCGCAGTCCTCGTCGTAACGGTTGGCGATGTAGCCGGGCATATATGCGACCGAGAACGGGCGCAGCGCGTCGTAGTCAAACGGCTCGATGGCATCCATGTGGCCGTCGGGCATCTTGGACGATCCGTCGACGGGCACGCGCTTAAACGAGATATTGCCCTTGCGATAGGCATCGTAGTGGTCGGTGGTCGTGACGGTGCGGTCGGATTCCTCGGTCACGGTCTCGTTGGTCGCGTCAAAGTGCACTTCGCCGTCAACGCGGGCGCCGTAGAGCCAAAACGGCACGTAGACACCTTGGACCTCGTCGATGTGGTTGCCGGTGACAAAGCTCTTGGGCAGCAAGATCTTGCCCTTGTAGTGTTCCTTGAGTGCGGCCGTGACGTCATCGCGCCCGAGCTTAAACGGAATTACTAGGTCGGGCGAGAAGTCGCCCGAGAGCTGGCCGGGCGCCACGGCGGAGTTGCCGCAGTACGGGCAGGTGGTGACGGCGACGGTGCCGTCGGACACGAGCTCGGCGCCGCACGACGAGCAGATGTAGCCGGCGTTTTGGGCAAGCTCCTGCACCGCGTCGTCGGCGACGGGCTTGGGCGTTGCGGCTGCCGCATCGGCTTTGGCGTCGGCCTTGTCCTGGCGCTCGCGATAGAGGGCCTCGACTTCTTCGACTTCAAAGCGCGAGTCGCAGTAGTCGCAGACGAGCTTTTGCTCGGCGCTTGCAAAATGCAAGGGGCCACCGCAGGCAGGGCACTGATAGTTAACGCTCTCGAAGGCCATGATCGGTCCTTTCCGTGCCGGGGGCTATGCGCCGATGGCGCCGCCGCAGTATTCGCAGCGCCCGCTGTCATCGGGAATGGTGGTGGCTCCGCAGAAGGGGCAGGTCACCGCGGTCTTGGGGGCCTTGGCGGCCACGACGCTGTCGCGCGTCTCCTGGCGCAGCTGCACCAGCGCATCGCGGACCTCGGTTGCCTGGCGCTTGGCCTCGCGGTATTCGATGGAGCCGCGCTGATCGATGGTGGAGTCGTTCACGCGCAGGTTGATCTCGGTAAAGTACGGCGTGTTGACATGGATGGTCAGATTAAAGTCGTAATCCAGGTCGTAGCGCGGCGGGTTGTAGCTCTCGCGCTCGCCGTCCTTGGTCTCGCGATAGATCTCGGTGCGTTGCTCGTCGATATCCATATCGCAGCCGAGTACCTGCGAGAACTCGATGATGTCGGGATTGGCGTCGCGCCAGCGGCTCTGCGAAGTGATGATCAGCAGGCCCGCGTCCTCATCAAGCATAATATTGGTGCGCCCGGCAGAAAGCGTGCGCGTGGGGTTGAACGAAGACAGGCGTTCGGCGTTGGCCTCGCGGTAGGCGAGTTGCTCACGGATATCGTCCGCGGTGCTGGAGCGATAGCCGTGAAAGTAGGGGGAGAGCTTGCCGGCGCACTCTTTGCACAGGTAGCCTTCATTGATTTTTGTCTTACCTAGAAGTCCCAGCTCGGTACCGCAAATCGCGCACTCTTTCTTCTCGAACATCTTGTCAAAGAAGCCCATGGCTGCCTCCCATCAACAGGTAGCGTGTGTCACTTTTGATGATGGGGGAG
>CATVQO010000054.1 GCA_958346165.1 uncultured Collinsella sp.
CCGAAACCCCACTTCTTTCAATTACAACTTCATTTGCAAGCAAACTATACCAATAGCTGCGGAAACGTGCAAGCACAGTACGAATCTGCAGGTCAGCGTGCGCACAGCTTCTCCACAAGAATAGGACAATTGGTCGAAGAGCCCCATGCGACGCACCCTCAACAGCCCCAAAACGGGCCATGCGTCCCAATCCACAGGCCCGTTCGGACCCCAAAGGCATTCCTCCCCGATCCCCTATCGATCAGACTTACGTTAAGGGGCATTCTGCAACAAGCCAGCCAGCAAGCCGCGCAACGACGAACCTTTCGAGATCTTCTACGGCAAGGAGGCACCCATGAAACGCCTAGGCACCCTCTGCATGACTGCGCTCGCCATCGCAACGTGCTCGTTGGCCCTCGTGGGCTGTGGCAACGAGAATGGCAAAACCGAAACATGCGAGCCGAACCCTGGCAGCACAAAAGCCATCGAGAAAACGACGCCATCGGAGAGCTTCGACAAAATAGACGAGGACATCGTCGATCCCCAGGGTCTGGGTCCCGAGCCCCAAGAACAGTTCCCCATCGACCTTGAGGCAGACGAGAACGTCCATGTTACCTGCGTGGGCAAGGACACCGACGGCTACGGGGACGCCGCGCTCGTCTTTACGGTGTCCAACAACACCGGTGTCGACATGATGTTTGGCGATGTGGACTCATATGCCTACGTCAACGGCGTGGTCCGCGACGTACGCATGCGCCAACCGGTCGCCGCTGGAGAGGAAGCGCGCGCCATGCTCACCTTTGTGGGCACCTTCGACGATCCGGACTTTGATGTGAACAACGACCTCAACGACATCTACCTCAACATTTGGATGTTCGAAGAGGCAACGGGCAACGTTTACTTTAGGGACCTGGTACACATCCCATAGAAAACGGTGCGACGCACTGACTAAGCAGGGCATAAAACACAAGACGAGGGACGACCCAACCGGATCGCCCCTCGTTTATTGCATGTCAGCTATGCGCGCAGCGCTTACTTGACCACCAAGTTGACCAGCTTGCCAGGCACGCAGATGGCCTTGACGACCGTCTTGCCCTCAAGCCACTTGGCAACGGCTTCCTCAGCGGCAGCCTGCATATCCTCATTGGAAGCATCGCGGGCAACGTCGACGCGGCCGCGGACCTTGCCGAGCACCTGGACCACGATCTGCACCGTGTCCTCGATGGACTCGGCCAGGTCGAACTCGGGCCAGGCGGCGGTGTAGGCGTTGCCCTCGCAGCCGAGGGCCTCGTGCCACAGCTCGTCGGCCCAGAACGGGCAGATGGGGGCAAGGACGCTCACGATATCCTTGGCCACGCCGTAGCACAAAGCCTTGTCGCGGGCGGTACCCTCGGTGGCGTTGAGGTAGGCGCTCGCCGCGTTGACGAGCTCCATGACGGCCGAGATGGCGGTGTTGAACTGGCCGCGGTCGAAGTCCTCGGTGCACTTGGCGATGGTGCGGTGACGCTCGCGATAGAGCTTCATCGCAACCTCGTCGAGCGCGGACTTGTCGAAGGCCATGTTGGCGTCACCGGACTGGACGAGCTGCCAAACGATACGCCAGGCGCGCTTGATGAAGCGGTTGGCGCCCTCAACGGCCTTGGGATCCCAGTCGAAGTCCTTCTCGGGCGGAGCGATAAACAGGATCGCCAGACGCATGGTGTCGGCACCGTAGGGCTCGATGACCGAGCTCGGGGGCACGACGTTGCCCTTGGACTTGGACATGGTGTCGCCGTTCTCGTCCTTGACCATGCCCTGGCACAGCAGGTTGGTGAAGGGCTCGTCCACACTCAGCAGACCCAGGTCGCGCAGTGCCTTGGTAAAGAAGCGGCTGTAGAGCAGGTGCAGAATGGCGTGCTCGATGCCGCCGATGTAGTTATCGACGGGCATCCAACGGTCGGCGGCCTCGCGGGAGAAGGGCAGCTCGGTGTTGTGCGGATCGGTATAGCGAAGGTAATACCAGCTGGAGCAGGTGAAGGTGTCCATGGTATCGGTCTCGCGTTTGGCCGGGCGACCGCAGACCGGGCAGCTGGTCTCGTAGAACTCCTTGCACTCGGCGAGGGTTTCGCCGGCGCCCAGGTCCAGGTTCTCGGGCAGCGTCACCGGCAGCTGATCCTCGGGCACGGGCACGATGCCGCAGTGCTCGCAGTGGATGGCCGGGATGGGGTTGCCCCAATAGCGCTGACGGGAAATGAGCCAG
This sequence comes from uncultured Collinsella sp., assembly GCA_958346165.1. Next base: position 2,219 of record CATVQO010000054.1, read on the forward strand.
TCGCGCAGACGAAACTCGACCTTGCGACGACCACAGCCCATGGCCTCAAGGTCGGCCACGATTGCAGCCTCGCCCTCGGAGTGCTTACCGCCGCGCATGCCGGTGTACTTGCCGGACTGGACGAGGGTGCCCTCGGCAGCGTGAGCGCAATCCCAGTCGACGGTCTCGGCATGGAAGGTATCGATGGTCTCGCCGCTGGCCTCGACGGCAGCGCGATCGTCATCGTCCAGGATAATCGGCACGATCGGCAGGTCGTACTTACGGGCAAACTCAAAGTCGCGCTGGTCGCCACAGGGAACGGCCATGACGGCACCGGTACCGTAGTCGGCAACGACATAATCGGCAACCCACACGGGGACCTTCTCGCCGTTGACGGGGTTCACCACGTAGCGGCCGGTAAAGGCACCGTGCTTCTCGAGGGTGCCCTGGGCACGCTCGACGGCAGAGATATGCTTGGCGTCCTCGACGATCTTAGTGACGGCCTCCTCGTACTCCGTGCCCTCGACGAGCTCGTGCAGACGAGCGTACTCGGGGGCCAGGACAAAGAAGGAGACACCGAAGAGCGTGTCGGCTCGCGTGGTGAAGACGGTGATCTTACCCTCGTCGCCCTCGATGGGCTCGCCATCCTGGTCGCACAGGGTAAAGTCGACCTCGGCGCCCTCGGAGCGACCGATCCAGTTGGCCTGCATCTGCTTGACGCGCTCGGGCCAGCCGGGGAGCTTCTCCAGATCGTCGAGCAGCTCCTGGGAGTACTCGGTGATCTTGAAGTACCATTGCTCAAGGTCGCGCTTCTCAGGCTCGGTGCCGCAGCGCCAGCACTTACCCTCGGTGACCTGCTCGTTGGCCAGAACGGTCTTGCAGGTGGGGCACCAGTTAACCGGGTTCTTCTTGCGGTAGACCAGGCCCTTTTCCCACAGCTTCTCAAAGATCCACTGACCCCAGCGGTAGTAGTCGGGGCTGCAGGTCTTGACCATGCGATCCAGATCGTAGGAGAAGCCCATGCGCTTCATCGTGGCGAGCGCCTGGTCCATGTTCTTATACGTCCAGGCGGCAGCCTGCGTATTGTGCTTGATGGCGGCGTTTTCGGCGGGCAGGCCAAAGGCGTCAAAGCCGATGGGGTGCAGCACGTCGTAGCCGCGCATGCGGGCCTGACGGGCCATGGCATCGCCGATGGTATAGTTGCGTGCGTGGCCCATGTGCAGGTCGCCCGACGGATACGGGAACATCTCGAGCACGTACTTCTTGGGCTTGCTGTCGTCGGTGTCAACGGCAAAGAGGTTGGAGTCCTCCCAGGCCTTCATCCACCTGGACTCAATGGCCTGCGCGTCGTAGGCAGGAATCTCGTCCTTATGATCTGTGCAATCGCACATATCAGCTCCTTTGTTAGCTGGGTTGGGGCGGGGCGTTCTTACCTTTACTCGCTGCTGCGGACAGTCCTGCTCGCACGAAGAGCACATTAAGTGCTCTTCGGCTCGTGCGGAACTTGCAGCGAGCAAAGGTAAGAACGCCCCGCCACATCGTTAACTCGCATGATGATAGCAAATACAACAAGCGAGATGCCTGCGACTTGCAGGCATCTCGCTTTATCTAAATAACGTGGTTGTGAATCAACCGCTAATTGTTACCAGCCCAAGCATGGTCGGGTTTTCCAAGTGCCGCAGATTGCCGTGAAAGAGGAGCGACGCGTACTTTGGTACGCGAGCGACGGTTTGAACGGCAAGGTGCGGTGCTTGGGAAAGCCGCTTAGCGGTAGCTGACGCTCTGCTGGGAATCCTTGACGACTACGTCGTGAGCGCCGCCTTCGACGATGGAGGTGGAGCTTACCAGGGTCAGGCGTGCCTTTTCCTGGAGCTCGGGGATCGAGAGGGCACCGCAGTTGCACATCGTGGACTTGACCTTGTAAAGCGTACCGCCCACGCCGTCCTTGAGGGAGCCGGCGTAGGGAACGTAGGAGTCGACGCCCTCGACGAAGCTGAGCTTTGCGGCGCCGCCCAGGTCGTAACGCTGCCAGTTGCGGGCGCGCGCAGAACCCTCGCCCCAGTACTCCTTCATGTACTGGCCATTGACGTTGACGCGCTCGGTCGGGCTCTCGTCAAAGCGGGCGAAGTAGCGACCCAGCATCATAAAGTCGGCACCCATGGCAAGGGCGAGCGTCATGTGGTAGTCGTAGACGATACCGCCGTCGGAGCACACGGGCACGTAGACACCGGTCTCCTCGTAGTACTCGTCACGGGCGCGGCAGACGTCGATCAGCGCGGTGGCCTGGCCGCGGCCGATACCCTTGGTCTCGCGAGTAATGCAGATGGAGCCGCCGCCGATACCGACCTTGATGAAGTCGGCGCCGCAATCGGCCAGGAAGCGGAAGCCCTCGGCGTCGACAACGTTACCGGCACCGACCTTGACGTCCTCGCCGTAGTTGGCGCGGATCCACTCGATAGTGCGCTTCTGCCACTCGCTGAAGCCCTCGGAGGAGTCGATGCACAGAACGTCGGCACCGGCCTCGATGAGCAGCGGCACGCGCTCGGCATAGTCGCGGGTGTTGATACCGGCGCCGACCATGTAGCGCTTGTCGTTATCGAGCAGCTCGTTGGGGTTAGTCTTGTGGCTGTCGTAGTCCTTACGGAAGACAATGCCCATGAGGTGATCGTTGTCGTCGACGATCGGCAGGGCGTTGAGCTTGTTATCCCAGATGACGTCGTTGGCAACCTTAAGGCTGATGTTCTTGTCGCCCACGATGAGCTGCTCACGCGGGGTCATGAACTCGGAGACCTTCGTCTGGTGGTCATCGCGGCTGGGGCGATAGTCGCGGCTGGTGACGATGCCCAGGAGCTTACCCTTGGGAGTGCCGTCGTCGGTGACCGGCATGGTGGAGTGACCGGTCTTCTCCTTGAGCTCGATGACCTGCTCCATGGTCATGTCGGGGGTCAACGTGGAATCGGACTGAACGAAGCCGGCCTTGTGATCCTTGACGGCCTTGACCATAGCGGCCTCGGACTCGGCGCTCTGGGAACCGTAAATAAAGGACAGGCCACCCTCGGTAGCGAGCGCGACACCCATGTCGACGCCCGAGACGGACTGCATGATGGCGGAAACCATGGGGATGTTCAGGGTGATTGCCGGCTTCTCACCGCGCTTGAAGCGGGTCAGCGGCGTCTTGAGAGAGACGTTGTTGGGGATGCACTGCGAGGACGAGTAACCAGGAACCAGCAGATACTCCGAAAACGTGTGGGACTCACCGGGAAAGAACGTAGCCATGTTTCTCCTTTTTCCATGCGACCGGTCGGCTGCAGGCCTCGTAGGACCCAGCCCAACCTTGGGCGCCCAATACTGGGGAAGTATCTTAACGCACTTTGACTGCTACAATGCATGTTTTAAGAAGAGCACACGAGGGTTTGACGCAGGCTTTGCGTTTGCCCAGCAAACACTTTAGCGGGGAGACGTGGAGCACATGAAGTACAAGACGACGGCAAAGTTGGTCATTCAAGCGTGCGACAAAGATCTGCCGGGCGTGTTCGGCCACGGCTGCGTCTTACTGCTGCAGGGCATCGCCCGCGAGCACTCGCTCAACCGCGCCGCCAAGAGCATGGGCATGGCGTATTCCAAAGCGTGGCGTATTGTAAACGAGGCTGAAGGCCAGCTGGGCTGCAAGCTCATCGAACGCGACGGAGCCCGCGGATCCACGCTCACCCCCGCCGGCGAGCGAGCCATAGCGGTCTACGAGGAGCTGCAGGCCGACATCAACAACGTCATCGCCACCAAAGCCGACGCCCTCATCGCCAGCATCAAAGAGTAGCCCATTTGGGACGGGGCCTTATAGCCACACAACCCCTTCTCATAAGTTGCGGTGAAATAGGGACTGTTTATGCGGTTAAAGCCGTAAATCAATCCCTATTTCACCGCAACTTATGAAGTCGAGGATGATTTAGCTAGTTGCGGAGGGCGTTGTCTAGGGTGGCGGCCACGATCAAGGGGTCGTCGGTGCCGGCGAAGAGGCGGATGGTGCTGCCCTGCTTGCCGCGTGGGGCCGAAAGACGCGTCGTTGCGCCGCCGGCAGGCGATGTGCGAAACTCCCCCGGCAAGGCGTCGAAAAGATCATCTGCACTACGCTCGTTAAGGTCGAATTCAACTGCCGGACCAAAGCCGTGCTCGAGGATTCCCGTTGCAACCGCATGATCGGGATGCGAGCTCAGCCCGGGATAGCGCACGTTGCGCACCATCTCGTTGGCGGCCAGGTACTCGGCCAGCGCACGGGCACGGTCGAAATGTGCCTGCATGCGGACATCGAGCGAGTCCAGTCCCCGCTCCAGCACAGCGGCCTCGTCAGCAGTCAAATCAAGCTTGGCCAAGCCACGGCCCTCAAGCAGGGCATGCGCGCACTCGGCCGCAGCATCCACACGATGGCGCTTGAGCTGCGAGCGCGCGACCGATACGGCAACCAACTTGCGCGGAGCATCACCGGCGCACACGCGATCGAGCGCCTCGAGCGACAGCGCGACACCCAGCCGCAGCGAATCGCAGCCAAAAGCTGACGCCACCGTGTTATCCACCACAAACAGCGCGTGGGCCTCACGCGCCGCCCGACCCAGCGCACGCAAATCGGGCACGCGCAGACCAAACCCGCCGATAGAGTTGAAGAACCACCACAGGTGCGGACCCTCGGCATCAAACGAAGCATCAAAACCCTCGGACGCAGCGGCAAACGCCTCGGCGGACGGCGAGCCCACCAGCGCGACATCGCAGCAATCAAAGCCGCTCGAAAACGCATCGGCAAAGTCGTCCGCAAAGGCCACCAGGCGGTCACCGGGACGCACAACCCCCAACAGAGACAGCGCCGCCGGAACATGCGAAGCCGCAAGCAACCGCGCCTCACGCGCGCCGGCCCTCAAAGCCCAGGCATCTTCTAGCTGCTGTACGCCCATACGGTACCGTCCCTTCAAAACAAAACCCACGATGCGGGTGTTTCCCGCATCGTGGGCAACGGCTGCAGTATAGCGCCGATATGCGACGAATCGCCTAGATCTTGAGCGTGTGATAGGTCACGCTCGCACCCGGAGCGTCAACGGTCACACCATAGGTCTCGGGATAGATGCGCGTCGAGAACACGAGCGCGCCATCGTTCACAAACACCTCGACCGACGAGACATCGCCAACAATGCGCACGTTACGAACCTCGTCGACGGGCTCCCAACGCACGGTGCGACCGCAGCCGGCAGAAGCGCGACCCTCATCGGTAAATCGCATCTCAAAGCGCGAGGGCAGTTCGCCCTCGGCGGGCACAAACACCAGTTTCAGCTCGCCATCTACGGTCGCGGCAAACGCGCCGTCGACACCGTCGACAACAACGTCAAAGCAGGTATCGCCGGCAACCTCCAACGAGCCCTCCCCCACACGCACCGAGGCATAATGGTGCTCAATCTCGCGCGCCGGCTGCTGCAGCACCACGCCGCCGGCACCGGCTGTAAGCTCACGCGGCACCGTCATGCAGTGCTGCCAGCCGCACGCCACGGTGGGATCGTTGCCATAGGTCGGCTCATCAGGCATGCCCATCCAACCGATCAGAATGTGGCGACCGTCCTCGGCCGTAAACTCCTGCGGAGCATAGAAGTCAAAACCGGCGTCCCACAGACGGAACTCGCCCAGATCATAGACGCCGTCACCACCGGTAATGTCGCCCGTTACAGGCATGTAGCCCGCTGCATACACATTGCCGCGGTCCCAACGGTCGCCCTCGAGCCCCTGGGGAGAGAAAGACAGAAACCTTGCCGGCACGCCGCCATCCGCCTCAAGCTCCAGAAACCCCGGGCACTCCCACATAAAGCCAAAGCGCTCGGGGGTAGACACGCGGCTCTCGAGCTCCCAACTCAGCATATCGGCCGAGCCATACACCAGGATCTCGCCCACATCGCGCCCGGCACCCTCGCCGTGCATGGCGCAAAATCGACTATCGACATGCGGCCCATCCACGCGACGACGCGCGCCCAGCACCATGTGGTAACGCCCATTATCATCGCGCCACACCTTGGGATCGCGCACATGGCAGGTCAAATCCTCGGGATAATCCTCGGACGCCAGCACCACACGCTTTTGGCTGAACTCCCGACCGGCAAGGCCATCAACGCTCTCGACATAAACAGTATCGGCGCGGCGGCCGGTATTGACGTAGTCGTACGTGCCGTCTGCATCGGAGAGTTTAACGTTGCCTGTGTACAGTACGCGAATGCGGCCGTCCTCGACCAAAGCCGAGCCCGAGTACACGCCATGGCAGTCAAACGGCTCGTCGGGAAGCAGCGGGGCGCCAACGTAGTCCCACGTCATAAGGTCGCGGCTCGTCGCATGGCCCCAGACCTTAACACCACCCTCGACATCAAACGGCGCATACTGAAAATAGGCATGGAACACGCCGCCCGCCTGGCAAAGACCGTTGGGGTCGTTGAGCCAGCCCGCCGGCGGCATAATATGAAAGCGCTGGCCATACTCGCCATGACCGCACTCAGAGGCGGCGGCGTCAACAGCGGCAACCAGCTTTGCAAGGTCGCGACCAAGTGCATTAGACATAT
>CATVQO010000055.1 GCA_958346165.1 uncultured Collinsella sp.
GCTCGACCTGGGCGACGGCAAGCCGCTGCCCGTGCTCATCCCCGAGTCCGAGCAGTTCGCCAACCGCCTGCGCAAGAATGCCCGTCTGCGCCGCAAGTGGGCCAAGCGCGAGGGCGTGAGCTGCTACCGCGTCTACGATGCCGACCTACCCGACTACTCCGCCGCCATCGACCTGTACGAGGGCTGCCCGCAGACGCCGGGCCGCTGGCTCGTCATCGCCGAATACGCCGCGCCCAAGACCATCGACCCCGCACTGGCCCAGGCCCGCATGCTCGACATCTTGGCCATCTCGCCGCGCATCCTTGATGTTCCGGCCGAGCACGTGCACGCCAAGGCCCGCATGCGCTCACGTGGCGGCTCGCAGTACGGTAAGCAGGGCGCCGGCAAGGGCGGCTCGGGCGAGCGCGCCAACATCGCGCGCCGTCGCCTGCCGCTCATCGAAGAGGGTGGACTCACCTTTGCCGTCAACTTTGACGACTATTTGGATGTGGGCATCTTCCTGGATCATCGCGTCACGCGCAACCTGGTGCGCGAGCACGCCAAGCAGGCGCGCCGCTTCCTCAACCTGTTTGCCTACACCGGCACTGCCACCTGCTACGCGGCCGATGGCGGCGTCGAGGAGACCGTGACGGTCGACCTTTCCAACACCTACCTGGACTGGGCCGAGCGCAATATGCGCCAGAACGGCTTTGTTGGTCCGCAGCATCATTTTGTGCGCGACGACGTGCTCGCCTGGATTCGCGACCAGCGCCAGACGCGCAACCGCTGGGACCTGATTTTTGTCGATCCGCCCACGTTTTCGAACTCATCCAAGATGGGCCGCCGCACCTGGGATGTCCAGCGCGACCATGTTGAGCTTTTGGCCGGCGTATCGCGCCTGCTCGCACAGGGCGGCCACGCCATCTTTAGCTGCAACCTGCGCGGCTTCCGCCCCGAGACGCGCAAGCTCGCGTGCGCGGGCGTCGTGCTGGAGGACATTACGGCGCAGACCATCCCCGAGGATTTCGCGCGCAACCAGAAGGTGCACCACTGCTATATCGTGCGCCGCCTGCCCATTGAGGACGCCATGGCAGAGGTCGGCTTTAGCGCCGAGGAGATTGCCGAGCGAACCGAGGAGCTGCGCAACCCCGAGGTCCGCAAGCCTCGCGCGGCAGTGCCCACGCACGCGCAGGCCGGCAACGGCAAGTCCAACTTTGCCGGCAAACCCTCCCCCGCCGGCGAGCCCAAAAAGAAGAAGTTCTACGCCAGCAAGCCCAAGGGCAAATAAAAAAGTTGCGGTGGAATAGTTCCTAAAAAGCCTGGTAAAGGCCAAAACAGGAACTATTTCACCGCAACTCATAGTGGGATGGCGGACGCCGTCCTACCCTTGGGTGACCAGGCGATAGCCGATACCCACGTGCGTCTGGATATAGCGCGGATGCGCGGGGTCGGACTCAATCTTCTTACGCAGCGTGCCCATAAAGACGCGCAGGCTCGCCAGGTCGCTCTTAGTTGCCGTGCCCCAAATCTCGTGCAGGATAAACTGGTGCGTCAGTACCTTGTCGGCGTTATGCGCCAGCAGGCACAGGAGCTTATACTCGATCGGCGTCAGATGCAGTTCCTCGCCATCCATCGTGGCGATGCCGGCATCAAAATCGATATGCAGCTCACCGGTATCGAACGAGCCCTCGGAGACAACGCCGCCCGTCTGCGCATACGAAAGGCGCCTGAGCGTCGTGCGAATGCGCGCGAGCAGTTCCTCGACCGAAAACGGCTTGGTCAGGTAGTCGTCGGCACCGGCATCGAGCGCGCGGATTTTGTCCGCGTCCTCGCTGCGCGCCGAGACCACGATAATCGGCATGCCCGACCATGCGCGCACCGACTCCACCACCTTGACGCCGTCCATATCGGGCAGGCCCAGATCGAGCAGCACAATGCTCGGCGTCTGCGACGAGGCGGCGGCGATAGCGGCATGGGCGGTCTCCACAGCCATATGGCGCAAGCCGTGCGCCTCGAGCGCGGCAACAATAAGATTGCGGACGGCGGGGTCGTCCTCAACGACCAAGATGAGCGGTTTTACGGCAGAGTTCGGCACAGCGCTACTCCTTATCAAACGAAACGTCGGCGGCAGGAAGCTCAATCGTAAAGACCGAGCCGTGCGGGTCCGCCGCGGCAACCTCTATGCTACCGCCATGTGCCAACGCAATGGAACGGCAGAGCGAAAGACCCAGGCCAACGCTGCGGTGGCTGTCGGCCAGACCATGGTTGGCGGTATAGAACGACTCAAAGATCCGCTCGCGATCCTCGGGTGCGATGCCCGGACCATCATCGGCCACCGAGCACGCCACGCGTCCATCGTCGACGCTAATCGAAATCACGATATGCGAACCCGCGGGCGTATAGGTGATGGCGTTGTTCACCAGATTGACCACCAGCTGCACCATCAGGCGCGCATCGACGTTGACGAGCGCCGGCTCATCGCACGCCACCACCTTAAGGTCGTGCTCGCGCACGGCCGGATTTACGTGGCGCAGCGCCTCCTCGACGATATCGTCCATGAGCTCGAGCGTGGTCGACAGGCGCATACCGCCACCCTCGAGCTTGGTGATGGCGAGCAGATTCTCGACGGTGGCGTTGAGCCACAGCGCATCCGAGCGAATGGATAGAAGCAGGCCGCGGCGCGTCTGGGCATCGAGCACCGCGGTGCCGGTCGAGCCCTGGTCGAGCAGCACATCGGCATTACCCGAAATACTGGTGAGCGGCGTGCGCAGGTCGTGCGAGATGGAGCGCAGCAGGTTGGCGCGCAGCTGTTCGTTTTTGGCAAGCACCGCCGCCTCCTCGCGGGCCTCCATGGCGCGGGCGCGATCGAGCGCCAGCTCGCCTTCGCTCACGATGGCATCGGCAAGTGTCCGCTCCTCATGCGTCAGCACGTCGGGCTCGGCAACGATAGCCAGCACGCCCACCACCGAGGCGGGGTCGCCCGAGCGCGCGAAGCCGTCGCCTGTGCGAACCGTCAGGTAGATGCCATTAAACGCCGAGCCGCCATAGGTGGCATCGAGCGGCGTTCCCACATAGGCGGACGCCGAGAGCCGCGGCGGCATCTGCGGCGCCAGTTCGTGCACCGGTGCGGCATCGCCCACGGCCGTGTATGTCGCACGCGGCAGCAGGTCATCGCCCTCGGCGTCGGCGCTGTACCACACGACCGGGCAGCCCGAAAGACGTGCCAGCTGCGTGGCCATGGCGTGAACGATCTGATGCTGATCGGCGCACCGCTGCAGCATGCGGTTGGTCTCGAGCACCATATGCGTGCGGCGGTCGCTGGCGGCAGCCTGTGCCAAGGCGCGGCGCAGGGCCAACGCAATCGAGCTCGACACAAGCGAGACCACGAACATGATGAAGAACATGCCGGGATAGCCGCGGTCGATAAGCGACAGCGAGTAGCGCGGGTCGACAAACAAGAAGTTGTAGAGCGCCACGGCGGCAGCCGAGCTCAGCAAGCAATACAGGCGACTCCAGGTAAAGAATGCGCACAGCTGAACGGCGAACACATAGACGATCATGATGCTCGGCGCGAGACCCGGATGGTCGAGCAGCGCGCCCACAATCGTCGCCGCGACCAGCAGCCCCACCGATACGCAGGCGTCATACAGAGGAGTGCGGCGCGTCAGCGTTGTGCGCCGCCACCAAAAGCTATCGGCAATATCGCCGTCCGTACGGACGTCCATCAGCGTCCCGCCCCTCTCTCAAAACAAAAACCACCACAAAGGGGACAGGCACCTTTGTGGTGGTTTCCCTTGTGGTGGTTCCAAGTGTATAGCCTTTGCAACCGGCGGTCGCTAGACAAACAGCACGTGCGCGAGCAGGGCACACACGCACACCGCTCCAAATACCAGTGCCACGATCGAAATTACGCGATCGGCCATATCCATGTTGGCACGGTTCGTAAGGAACCGATCTTCGGCGGCGTCGGCGCGTGCCTCACGTACCAGCTCGGCAACCACCTCGCGGCCATCAAGCATCTTTGCATCCATGTTTGCCTCCCCGGTCTCAATCTTGTCCATCGAAAACCAACTCCGTGCAACCCGTCGGCGCCTACGGCCGCTCGTTGGGGGCCAGGCGCTGCATCTTGTTCACGGCCTTGAACTTGGTGAACAGCGGCACGTACTCAAAGCTCACGTTGGAGTTCTCCAGGCCGTACCAACGCGCGGGCGTGCCGGCGGCGCGGCGAATGATGTACTTGAGCGTGATGGCCGTACGCTCGCTGGGCTCCACATCGCTTTCGGGCGCCAGAAGCTTACGGATCAGGACGAACTTGAACGTGCCGATGTTACCCGGATCCTTGTAGACCGAGTAGTCATGCGTCTGCGGCGGCAGCTCGCCGGTGGCAGCCAGGTCCTGAACAACCTGACGCAGGTAGGCATTGACGCGCTGGTTGATCTTGTAGCCCAGGTACAGGTGCACGCGGAACACGTAGTCGGTGCCGAACGTCTCGACCGAATAGGCAAAGGTGTGCGGTTCGTCCATGGTCTCGACATTCACGAACCACCAGGCGCGGGCACGCTTGGGATGCTTGTCCAAGATCGAATAGACGATATCGCGGTCGATGTAGTCGGTATGGGTGTCCTTGGTCAGGTACACGACGTTGTCACTCATGCGCTCGTAACGGTCGTCGTCGCGCAGGCGCTTGAGCTGCGGCAGGTAGCTGCGCAGCGGCAGCAGCGTAAACTGGCGCTGCTCGACCGCCGTGCCGTTGTACCAGCACACCATAATGCCCATGATGAGTGCAGCCATGAGGATGGTGAAATAGCCGCCGTGGAAGAACTTGGTGAGCGAGCTCACGAAGAAGAAGCCTTCGAGCAAAAGGAAGAAGGCCGCGAAGATCCACGGAGCAACCTTGAGCTTGCGCTCCTCGTGCAGGTAGAAGAAGAGCAGTAGCGTGGTGCACATCATAGTCAGCGTAATGGCAAGGCCGTAGGCGGCTTCCATATGCGCCGAGTTCTGGAACAGCAGCACCACGATGACGCAGCCCACAAGCATGACGTTGTTGACCATGGGGATGTAGAGCTGGCCTTTGGTCTCGGCAGGGTAGAAGACCTGCATGTGCGGCATGAGGTCCAGACGGCTGGCCTCGGACACCAGCGAAAACGCGCCGGTGATGAGCGCCTGCGAGGCAATGATGGCCGCGACGGTGGAAAGGCCAACGGCAAACGGGCGCAGGCCCGGGGCGAGCATCTGGTAGAACGGGTTGAGGTCGGCAATGCCCATGAGCTCGGGGTTGGCAGCGTTGTTCATAAGCCAAGCGCCCTGGCCCATATAGGAAAGCAGCAGGCAGCACTTAACGAACGGCCAGGTAGCGTAGATATTGCCGCGGCCGACGTGGCCCATGTCGGAGTAGAGCGCCTCGGCACCGGTGGTGGCGAGGAAGCAGCTGCCCAGAATCATGATGCCCGCGTGGTTGTTGGGGCTCAACAAAAAGGCGATGCCGCGGAGCGGGTTGAGGCACAGCAGCACGGCGGGGTGCTGTAAGACAAAGAACAAACCCGTGCCGCCCAGGAATAGGAACCACAGCGTCATGATGGGGCCAAAGGCGTGACCGATCTTGGCCGTACCGATGCGCTGTACCAAGAAGAGCACGATGATGATGGCGAGCGTAATGGCGACGACGCGGCCCTGGTCATCGCCCAGCACGGCATGAACCGCCGGGATAGTGCGCAGGCCCTCGATGGCCGTGGTAACGGTAACGGCCGGCGTCAGGATGCCGTCGGCGAGCAACGCGGCGCCACCCAGCATGGCGGGGATGATAAGCCACTTGCCGCAGCGCCTGACCAGGCTGTACAGGGCAAAGATGCCGCCCTCACCATGGTTATCGGCGCGCAGCGAGATGAGCACATACTTGATGGTGGTCAGCAACGTGACCGTCCACACGACAAGGGAGAGCGCGCCGAGCACGAACTCCTCCGTGACGCTTCCGATGCCGCCGTTGCCGGCAACGAGCGCCTTGGTTACATACATGGGGCTGGTGCCGATATCGCCGTACACCACGCCTAGCGTGACGAGCATCGCCGAGATGCTCACAGGAATCGCAGCGTGCGAGGCTGCCTCCTTGGCCTTTTGTTCCATAAGCCGGTTTCCTCCCAACTTTAATGTTCGAAGGGATTATAGGTAATCGGCCCATGTTTTAATGCACTGTTTTCCCAGCTAGATAAAGATTTATACAGTCTTTAGGCTACCGCGGCGATATGAAGTGTGACAAAGGGACTATCCCCTTGTCACATTCGTCATTTTCCGAGCCAGTTTTTGAACCACCACTCCATGGAGCGGCTCATCTCGGCCATAAAGGGGCTCGTGTGCTTGCGGGTGTAGATATCCACGACGCGCTCCCCCACCTCGCGGGCGTGCGGGCGAAACATCGCATCCATCTCGGCCACCTGCGCATCCATAGTCGCGGCATCCGCACGGCAGTAGCGCTCCTCGTGCACCAGGTTCACCACGGGGTGCGCGATTGCCGGGCGCTCCTTACGGGGCGTGCCGATGATGAGCATCGACAGCGGCATGGTATAGGGCGGCAGATCGAGCAGCGCGGCAACTTCCTCGGCGTTCTCGACGATGTCGCCGATATAGCAGCTCCCCAGCCCCAGGGCCTCGGCGGCAACCACGGCGTTTTGCGCGGCGATCACGGCATCCTGAGCCGCGATGGCAAAGTCGCCCAGACCCGGCGCGCGGCGGGGCGCCTTGCCCGTACGCTCGACAAACTCGGGCTCAAAGCAGCCCACGTGCTCAAACAGATCGATCCACTTGGCATAGTCGACCACAAATATAAGTGCCCAGGGCGCCTTGGCGATCATGGGCTGGTGGTCGCACAGGTCGGCCAGGCGGTCGAGCGTTGCCCGCTCGCGGACGCTCACGATGGAATACATCATCATGGCGCCCGCCGACGGCGCGCGGCTCGCCGCATGCAAGATCGCCGCCCGCTGCTCGTCGGTCACCGCCACGGGACGGTCGTCGTCATCACGCGCGAAGGCACGCGTGGACGAGCGGTGTTCCAAGATGTCCAGCGCCGCGTTGCCCGTAGTCTCGACCGGATAGCCGCCCGCGTCCACGCCCACAGCTCCGCCGCAGTACTCGGTGCCCGTCATACAAACCTGCTCGCCCATAGCTCTATCCTCGCTAATTCTTTAAGAAGCCTTTACGTTTCCGTGTAATTCCCGTCCATTATCGCGCAGGCCGCCACTACATTGCGCCACACCGCCACACGTGCGCGTTAATATGGCTGGTTGTTGTGCGCAGCCACCAATTGCAGCGCATATCTTGGTAACAATCGGGTAAACCTCCGCTTTCGTACGTTTTAGTTTGTGAGGAGTCTCAGCATGTTCGCTGCCGCCATCTCGCTCGTCGGTCTTGCGGCGACCGTCTACCTTGTCTTGCGCGAGGCCAAGGCCATTTGCGCTCAGTCGGGCACCGTTGCCAAAAGCGCTCTTGGGTGGAGCGTCGCCTTCGGCCTGTTCCAGCTCTTTTTGACCATTTGGGGCGCCATTGGCCTCGTCGCCCAAAACGAGCCGCTCGCCTTTGTGATGCTCATCCTGACCAACGCCATCCTCACCGGCTGCGCTTGGGCCAGCATCGCACGCGACCGCATCGCCCCGCGCGTCTTTGCGTTCGCCAAGCCCGACGCCCCCGCCCCCACCGGCAAGCTCGCCCGCCTGCGCGGCGCCTTTGTGGGCAAACCACTCGTCGCCGCCGTCCTGTGCCTGCTGCTCGCCGGCGTCTTTGCGCTGCTGGGCATGGAGGTCTCGTCCAACCACGACTTTACCTGGGTCTACCCCCTGTGCATCCTGCTCGAGTGGGCCATCATCACCGTGCTCATGGTCGGCCTGTTCTTCCTGTTCCAGCGCCACGGCGTAGCTCCCGCGGTCCTGGCCTTTGCCCTCTTTGTCCTGGGCATTGCCGAGTTCTTCGTCATCACGTTTAAATCCATGCCCATCCAGCCGGGCGACCTTTCGGCCATCTCCACCGCCGCCGCGGTCGCCGGCACCGGCTACACCTTCTCGATCTCACTGTTCTGCGTGCTGTCCATGGGCTTTACCGCCATCGCCATGCTGCTGTGTGAGTACGCCGGCCTGGTGGCACCGCACCGTCAGAAGGGCGCCGCCAACGCCAAGCGCATGCTGCTCACCAACCTGCTCGTCGCCGTACTGTGCCTGGGCGGCGTGACCGCGCATGTCACGCTCATCGACTACTACAACACCCTCGGCATCACCGTCTACACCTGGCGCCCGCTCGAGAGCTACTGGCGCGAGGGCTACCTGCCCGCCTTTATTAGTGCAGCGCAGTCCATCAAGCCGCCCAAACCCGCCGACTACTCCGTCGACGATGCCAAGGCCACGCTCAAAAAGTACGCCAAGGCCTACGACAAGTCCGACGCGGCCAAGAGCGACGAGCGCGCCGCCGCAAAGGAGCAGTTCGATAGCGAGAAGCCCACGGTCATCGCCATCATGAACGAGACGTTCTCCGACCTGTCGATCTACCAGAACATGCGCGCCGGCTACGAGGGCCCGCAGTACTTTAAGAACCTGTCCAACTGCCTCAGCCGCGGCAAGCTCTACGTGAGCGCCTACGGCGGCGGCACCGCCAATACCGAGTTTGAGTTTATGACCGGCAACTCCATGGCCAACCTGGGCTCGGGCGTGTACCCCTACACCATCTACAACATGGAAACGACCGG
>CATVQO010000056.1 GCA_958346165.1 uncultured Collinsella sp.
GGGCAAAGTTGCGCGCGTACGTGCCGCCGCCCATGGCAAAGGGCTCGGCATGCTTGCCGGTGAACTCGTTATAGGTATCGATAAGCGCCTTCACGGCCGGATCGTCGGCAGACACCGAGAACGGCACCTTCGCACGACCCACACGGCACGTCACGCCAAAACGGCCCACGAGCGGCTCGAGCTGCTCGCGGATGGTATCGGCACTCGTGCTGTCGGGGAAGCGCACGTCGATGACCTGCTCGATATGGCCATCCGCCACACGGATGACGCCAGCGTTGCAGGTAAGCGGGCCAAACGCTGGGCTCGTCGCGTCGATACCCAGGCCGCGACCATAGGCATCCGCATGCACAAAGGCCAGGAACTTGACGAACTCGTGCTCGGCAGGCGTCAGCAGGCGCTCGTCGCGTGCACCAAACGCGTCCTCGGCCTCGCGCAGATACGACACGATCAGGCCGACGGCATTGATCGTCCCCTCGGGCATCGAGGCGTGACCGCCAATACCGTGGGCGAAAATCTGCACATGACCATTGTCGAGAGCCGTGATCTCCAGGCGGTCAGCATTCTCGACCGGCGCCGGCAGCTCATCGGCGGCAATCGCGAGCTCGCAGATAGACTGCGACGGAATGGCGTTGCTCGCCTCGGCACCGCTCCAGGACACAATGCGCCCGCCGTCGATCTTGGGGCTCACGAACGTCGCCCCAAACTGGCCCTTCTCAGCATTGCAGACCGGGAACTCGGCATCGGGCGTAAACAAAAAGTCGGGGTCTGCGTTGTTCTCCAGATAATGGTGAACGTCGGACATGCCCACTTCCTCATCGCAGCCCAGCAGCGCGCGGAAGGTGTAGCGCGGAACAATGCCGTGCTTGAGCAAGTGGGCGCCGGCGTAGAGTGACAATACCGCCGGGCCCTTGTCGTCAATCACGCCGCGACCGAGCAGCCAGCCCTCGCGGCGCTCCATGGTGAACGGGTCGGTGTTCCAGCCAGGGCCGGCGGGAACCACGTCCACGTGGCAGATAGTCGCGAGCTGTTTGTCGCCGCGGCCCGGGATATCGGCGATTCCCACATAGCCCTCGTCGTCGCTCGTCTGATAGCCGAGCTTCTGCGCGATGCCGAGCGCGCAATCGAGCGCGTCACGGACCGGGCGGCCAAACGGCGCGCCGGGCTCCGCATCGGCAGAAACTGCCACGGACGGATAACTCACCAGCTGCTCGATATCGGCGACGACATCCTCCCAGACCTCGTCGACATACTCGGCAACGCTCTGCTCCACCTGATTCATGGACGACCTCCTTACCAATGAGCGGCGAGCGTGCCCGCCCCTCACATCAAATACCTATATAGCGAAAAGTTTAGCAAGCTCGGCCACCGAGTGCACCACTGCATCGGCACCCGCCGCCTCGTGCTCGCCCGGCGCCGCCGCGCCCGAATAGATACCAATGCACGGCACGCTCATCGCGTGCGCGCCCTCGACGTCGTTAAAGCGATCGCCGATCATCACGGCATCGCCCGCGGCCGCACCCAAGGCCGCCAACGCGTCGCGGACCGAATCGGCCTTGGTCTCGCGCCCCTGCGGCGGATTCATGCCAACCACCGCCTCAAACTGAGAAAGTCCCAGCTCTCCCACCATGTCAACGCACTTTGCCTCCATGCGCGACGTCGCCACGGCCAAGCGCTTGCCCTGGGCGACCAACCCATCCAGCAGCTCGGGGATCCCGTCAAACACGGGATACTCCTCCGGTCCCAGCTCGTCAAAAAAGGCGCGGTACTCGTCGGCCACCACAAGCGACTCCTCGCGGGAGAAGCCATAAAAGTCGTGAAAACTCTTCCACAGGGGCGGCCCGATCATGCGACGCAGGTCACCCATCTGCGCCTCCGAAAACCCGCGTGCAGCCAGCGTCTTGCGCGTCGAGGTCATCACCGCCCGACCCGTATCGGCCACCGTGCCATCAAAATCAAACAGCACGACCGGCCGTTTGCATATCTCCAGCGCCTCCATCGGCATCCCTCTTCCCCAGTTGACGATTTCCACACCGACACTTCAAACTGTTGACTATTCAACAATTGAACCTAGAAATGTGGAACGACTCCACTATACTTGTCGCACTTTGCTCTCAGAAGGCGGCGCCGTCGCGCCCCAACGAAAGGTGCAATTATGTCTTTTGCCATCATAACCGACTCCACGTCGGACATCTCCCCCGCCCGCGCCCAAGAGCTCGGCATTTACGTGATTCCGCTGCATGTGATTATCGAGGGCGAGGACCTGCTCGACCAGGTGCAGATTACCGCCCAAGAGTACGTCGCCCGCATGGCCGGCTCCGAGCAGCTGCCGCACACCTCGCAGCCGAGTGCCGGCGAGTTCAAGGAACTCTTTGACCGCGTGCGCGCCGACGGCCACGATAGCGCCATCTTTATCTCGCTGTGCAGCGAGTGGTCCGCCTGCTACGCCAACGCCAGCCTGACGGCCGAGACGCACGAGCTCGACGTGCGCTGCATCGACTCGCGCACCGGCTCGGGCGCCGAGGGCCTGCTGGTGGAGTACGCGCTGGCCATGCGCGAGGACGGCCGCAGCCTGGACGAGACCGAGGCGCAAATCCGCGCGACGCTGCCCGACGCCCACCTGCTGCTGATTCCCCGCACGCTCGAAAACCTCGTTAAGAACGGCCGCGCGCCTAAACTCGCCGGCCAGCTCACGCAAATGCTCAACATTCGCCTGGCCGTTTCGCCGGAGTGGAAATCGGGCGAGATCAAGGCCATAAAAAAGGGCCGCGGTGCCAAGCGCATCGTTACCAACACCATGGCCGATTGCCTCGCATTTTTGGCCGAGTATCCGGGCTCCAGCGTGCGCGTGCTCACGACCGGCGCCGCCGAGGAGCAGGAGCTTGTCAACGAGGCACTCGCGGGTCAGGATTACGTAGACGCCGGCACCGGCCCCATCGGCTGCACCATCGCCACCCACGTAGGCGTCGACGCCATCGCCATCAGCTACTGCCCCCGCTACCAGCCAACTCACTAGGGACGCCCACATCAGTTGCGGTGGAATAGGGACTGTTTTTGGCTTATTAGCCGCCAATCAATCCCTATTCCACCGCAACTTAGAAGCAGTTCGTTTGGGACGGGGCTAAAAAGACTGGTATCAAACGTTTCAGACCAGTCTTTTTAGCCCCGTCCCATTTTAGCTACTCTACATCAGCCCGCTCAGGGCGATGTCGACGGCCTCGTTGAGGTCGCCAGTAATGTGTACCAGATCCGGATCGAGCGGGCTGATCATACCGGCGCTCATCACCGGGCCGTTGGGCCAGTCGAACAGACCCCCTCGCGGTACCCACTGGACAAAAATGGCAAATATGAGTACTGCCACCAAATTAGTAGCAGCAAAATCTCGCCGGAATCGATCGTTTCGATTAATTTCACGCCTTGCCAAGGCTCAAAATGCCGTGTTTGGTGGGTTAGATATATAGAATAATGTCGAATTGGTATTCTATTCTTGCCAAATATTATGAGACTACATTAACAGCAGTACTCACATTTGACGTTATTTGACCACGGGGTCATTCGAAAACCCCTCCCCACGCCGCCAACCCGCCCCATAGCCGTCAAAAACCTTTAACAACAGCCGCCGCACGTTTTGGCACCGGCTGATTGCCACTCACGGATCGGTACCCCACTATTACCGAACCAAAATCGAAGTCGCGTATCTCATAAAGCTGAAATGACGTACCCTCATCCCAATGAACGCTGATAAGAATGGCTTTCAAATGAGCAACGGCACGCATCAATACGCCCTTTTCGGGAGCGCCCTATTCAAATTCAATAAAACGGTCGTCCACGCTTCGGATCCGCGCAAGCAAATCGTTATCTGCAGCAGCGGTCCAGACATCCGTTATACAACGCTGGAAGAATGGGAGAAAGCTGGCGATTCTTTCGATAGACGGGCGCAGATCGAAGATATCGTCACCAGCGCAAGCCCAGCGCGCGACAAACTCGAGCTCTTCCGCAATCTCTTTACTGGTCGCAAAGATGTCTACGCTCATGGGTACCGCAGAAAAGACGGAGGAATTGGCTATACGCCCGCCTGCGCAAATGAGTGGAAGTCAGGCATTTGCCCCAAAGCAAGCCACCAGAGAGTCAAATGCACGGAATGCAGCAGCCGCGTCTTCCCCGAGTTGAGCGATGCCGCGATCATCGCCCATTCCAGAGGCAATGACGATAGGCTTCGAGACGTTATAGGCCAATATGTGCTCGATAAAGACAGTAACACGAAAGTCCTGGTCATCGATTTTGACGGAGCCGATTGGAAAGAAGCGACGAAAGCCATTCGACATGTCGCAAAAAGCCACGGAATCGATGTCGCAGTTGAGCGATCGAGATCGGGCGACGGCGCACATGTCTGGTTTTTCTTCCTAGAGCTCGTCAGCGCAAAGACCGCACGAGATTTTGGAAGCAGCCTTATCACCGAAGCGGCGATACTGAACAAGACAATCACCTTCAAAGCATTTGACCGAATGCTGCCCGCGCAGTCCACCATTCCTGAGGGCGGCTTTGGAAATCTCATAGCGCTGCCTTTTCAAGGAAAAGCGCAGCGAAAAGGGAACAGCGTATTTGTTGACGAGCAATTTGAGCCCTTTCCCGATCAATGGCTTTACCTTTCGCAAATCCAGTTAATCCCGCGCGTGACGGTGCAAAATCTGATCGAGAGCATCGAAAATAGGTCACATGGAATAGCAGCTGTTGCGGCGGCAAACACCGGTGTGCCACATTCCCAGAGACTGCGAAAGCGGCTTCCGCTCACACCGCGGGACTTCCCGTCATCGCTGTCCGTCACGCAGACCGATATGCTCTATATCCCCGAAAAATCTCTGAGTCCCGCAGCTCAAATGGAAGTCCGCAGGCTTGCAACATTTGCCAACCCAGAATTCTTCCGCGCACAATCTATGCATCAATCGGTATTCGGCAAACCGCGGTTCATAGACCTCAGCGAACTTAGAGATGGCTACGTCGCGATTCCCAGAGGCTGCAAGGTTCAACTTGAGCGGCTGCTTCAAGAAGCCGGCGTTTCTGCCCACTATTCAGACAAACGCAAGTCGAGCCATCCAATTGCGATGGCATTTAAAGGGACTCTTCGCCCTGAACAGCAAATTGTCGCTGAACAGATGCTCAGCTATGAAGACGGGATCATGTCCGCACCGACGGGGTTCGGCAAAACCGTCATCGGAGCTTATCTTATTGCTGCCATTGGTCTTCCAACGCTCGTCATCGTTCCTAAAACTGCGCTCATTGCCCAATGGAAATCCCAACTCGAACGATTTCTCGACATCACGGACAACAGAGAGCCCGTCCGAACCCCAAAGGGACGAATCAGCAAAAGACAGCCTCCGCTCATTGGGCAAATCGGAGGAGGCAAGACCGCCATAAGCCGTCTCATCGACATTGCTTCATTCCAGTCGCTATCCGGCAAGGATCCCCAAACCGGCGAGTCATTAGCCAAGGAGTTCGTTCGCGATTACAGTCTCATCATCTGTGACGAATGCCACCATGCGGCCGCGCCACAGCTTGAGCTTGTCCTCAAGTCCGCTCCTGCCAAATATGTATATGGCCTTTCCGCAACGCCCGAGCGTTCGGACGGACTCACGCGGGCACTCTCGATGCTCTGCGGCCCGGTTCGCTATGTCGTCGATCCAAAAACGCAAGCAATCCAACAGGGGATTCAGCGCATTGTTAGACCGCGTTTCACCGGAATTCGATTACCCACCTACGGACCAGGAGCATCCTTTAACCAAATTCTCGATCTCCTGTGTGTACACGCCGCGAGAAACGAAGCAATTATCGAGGACGCCCTCGAGGCCGCATCAAACGGCCGGCATCCGCTTGTGCTATCTAAAAGAAAAAAGCATGCCGAAGAGCTATGCAGGCTACTTCAAAGCCGTGGACACGAACGCATACTCTTAACCGGAGAAATCGACGCCAAAGAAAGAAAAGCAATACTGAAGAGTCTTCCCAGCTTTGAGCATGATCATCGAATCATCGTCGCAACTGAAAGTCTTCTGGGCGAGGGCTTCGACCTGTCTTACCTTGACACTTTGCTCATTGCCACTCCAATATCTTGGGACGGCAGCATAACGCAGCAGGCAGGTAGGCTACACAGAAGCCACGAGGGCAAACAGCGGGTTGAGATATTCGACTATGTTGACCTGTCGATACCCATGTTCGCGCGCATGTACCAAAAGAGGCTCAAGACCTACGCCAAGCTGGGGTATGAAGTCTTTGCGGCAAACGACAACAGACAGGACGATCGAAACATCCTCGTTAGGTCGGCAAGAGCCGTGGAGGCTTTAGTGAATGACATCGAGAACGCATCGAAAAGCATTTTTATTGCCGCACCCTACGCGTCCGCCGCATGCCTTGAAAAGCTCGCCGCTGCACTCGCGGATGCCGCTACCCGTGGAATTGCCCTTGAGATTTCTATTGCTTCAACTCCACGCGATGACATGAAAGCGATTTTTGCCGAGATGAACGTCAACTATCTCATCAAAGCCGAAGGACGCCTGTGCGCATCAGTGATTGACGAGGAAACTGTCTGGTACGGAGCTATTCCGTTGCTGGCTTTCCCAAAGAAAGAAGACTGCAGCATTCGTTTCAAAAGCAGCGAAGTCGCAGCCGAGCTTTTGAGCGAAATTCAGCGAAAAGTGGAACCGGAGGCCGCGGCGACGAACGGGGTACCCCCAGCAGTTGCGGTGGAATAGGGACTGTTTTTGGCTTATTAGCCGCCAATCAATCCCTATTCCACCGCAACTTAGAAATCGGCGATCAGCCCAGCGGACCCTGAAACAGTTCCTGATGAGTGCCCATTCTCACCAGCCTAATCACTGGGTTAGTCTTATGGGGAAGATAAAGAACGACCACATCGACCAAGCCATCGGATAGGTGGAAATCGATGTGGCCGTTGTAGTTTCCGCCCGGGTTTGAGAGCTCGTGGGCGCCATACTCCGCCGGAAGTGACCCATGAGCCACAAGCTCTGCAACCGCCGCTTTAAACTCACTTTTTAGCTGCGGATGCATGCGCATCGTTCGTTTGTAGTCCACCTTAAATTGAGCCTCGACTTTAATCTCGAACATCGCTATTCCTCATCGAGGAATGACATAAGCTCATCAGCGTTATTGAATGACGGGCTATCGTCCGGCAAAATCCCCAACTCATGAGCCTCGGCGATCACCATGGCACGCCTCGTCGCCTCGTTGGGCACCTCCGCCCTTCCTACAATCTCAAAAGGAATCTTTCGTTGATTTACCAGCTGCCGAACGGCAAGATTGAGATAGGAATTGAGGCTGAGGCCGACCGAATCCAAGAACTCAGTCGCCTGTTCCTTGAGCCCCTCTTCGATGCGAACCGTCGTAGGCTTAACCGTTGCAGTAGACATACGCGACCTCCTCGCCCTCGTCTTTTACACCAGTATACCCAATATAAATGGCAATCTGATGTTAGATAACATCAGATTGCCATGCGTATTCATGTCGCGTGAGCACGATTGATCTACATCAGCCCACTTAGGGCAATGTCGACGGCCTCGTTGAGGTCGTCGGTAATGTGCACCAGCTCCGGATCGAGCGGGCTAATCATACCGGCGTCCATCACCGGGCCGTTGAGCCAGTCGAACAGGCCCTGCCAGTACTCGGTGCCCACCAAAACGAGCGGCATACGCTTGACCTTGTGCGTCTGCACCAGCGTGAGCACCTCGAACATCTCGTCGAGCGTGCCAAAGCCGCCGGGAAACACGATGGCGCCCGAGCTGTATTTGACGAACATGGTCTTGCGCACAAAGAAGTAACGAAAATCCATGCCGAGGTTCACGTATTTGTTGAGCCCGTGTTCGTGCGGAAGCTCGATACCCAAGCCGACCGACTTGCCGTTCACGCTCGCCGCTCCCCTGTTGGCCGCCTCCATGACGCCGGGGCCACCGCCGGTGATAACCGCCACGCCGCGTTGGGCGATTTTGCGACCGACCGTGCGAGCCGCCTTGTAGAGCGGATCTGTCTTGGGCGTGCGGGCACTGCCGAAGATGGTCACCGCAGGACCAAGCTCGGCAAGCGCGCCAAAGCCATCGACGAACTCTGCCTGAATGCGCAGCACGCGCCAGGGGTCGGTGTGCAACCAGTCGGTCGAGTCCTCGGGTGCCAGCAGGTTGGCGTAGGTGTTGTCCTTGGGAATCATGGGGCCGCGCATGACCACGGGACCGCGCCGGTACGTCTCGTCGTAAGCCGGCTCGCCCTCGACGTTCTCATTCTTAATCATGGGCACTCCTATCGAAAATAGAAACGGGCGGGGTCGACGCCATGCGTCAAACACCCGCCCGAACATCAACTATTCGGTATGGTACCCACGATGCATCAAGTGCTTGCAAGGCATCGGTCAGCGGTCGCGGCTCTTAGTAATCCACCGCCGCAGGACTGTTCATCCAGTCGCTCACAAACGCGCC
>CATVQO010000057.1 GCA_958346165.1 uncultured Collinsella sp.
CGCCGACCTTCTGGCCCTCATCGTCCACAAGCGCCATAACGGCAGCGGCATCGAGGCCAACCACATGACCCGTCGCATAGAACGTGCCGGGCTGCTCGTACTTCTCGGGCGCAATCGGATCCCAATCAATAGCCGCCGTCGAAACGGAGCCGTCACTCAACTCGACCGCCATCTTGGAAGGCATGGCAGGCGCAGTGCCCGCCTTGGTGGTCACTGCGGTCTCGCCGTTATCGATTGCCTTCTCAACGCCTTGGATAACGATCTTGGTCTGAACAGTGAGGCCCGTGTTGGTGCCGTCGACGTATCCGTTAAGGCCGCTTGCAAGCAACGTGCCGGACAGCGTCGTGACCTGGCCTGGCTCTCCGGTATAAACCGAGGGACGAACGTAATCCCATTGAACCTGGGCATTGTGCGTTTTGCCATCACTCGTAGCAACCGAGACATTCCACGGCAGCTCGGGGACGACGCCATTGGCCGTGGCAATGCGTTCAGGAACGGCAATAGAGGTGACAGAGCAGACGTCTACAGTGATCGTCGCCTCGACACCACCTTGGAGCTTGCCCTTCACCTTAAACGAACCGTCCTTGGCATAAGCGTCTTCGGCAACGCGATCCCATGTGACCTTTTCGCGCTGGGGCTCAGAAGACACATCGTTGTCGTATCGAACCTCAAGGTATTCCGGCAGCATCGGCTTGGTGCCGGGGACGGTCCATGTGGTTCCGCCCTGCACCGAGGTCGCCTTGCTCGCAATCTTAACGGTGGCAGCGATCGGAACGTCGACCGTCTGCATGCCGTTCCCCGTGCTAAAGCTAATTGTTGCAGTGCCGCGGACCACGCCGCCCTGGGTCCAATCGAAGCCCTTCGTGTTCCACTTGGCCTCGGCGTATTTGTGCGAATAATCCGGATGCTCGACCGCATCGGGGCTAACAAGTTCGACATAGCTGGGAAGCATGGCGGTGCCGTCGCTGCCCTTGAGCACCGTAATGGCTTGCGGCTGAGCCTCCCAGTTTTTAGTCACGATGACATGGACCTTCACGGGGATATTCGTTCCGGCGACCGTTCCAGTTATCGTGCAGTCCTTCTGGGGGCACCTATCGTAGGTGTCCCAGTTGACGCCGAGACTGTCAAAAGTCGTTCCATCCTGCAATACGCCGGACACGTAGAAGTAGTCCAGATTGACTTCCTCACCGGGGTAGATAACGCGCCAGTCCTCGTACGACTGCCCAAGCGTCACGCCGTTATCGCTGTAGTTGTTGACACCCTTAACCTCGCCGCACACCGCAGTCGCATGGATCTTTGCCAGCGAGCCGGAGACCGTACCGGTAATTTCGTACTCGCCCGGTTTGCCGTCCAGCAGCTCTTGAGGAAACTCATCCCAGCTATAAGGCTGTCCCGAGGAATACCTGGGGTAGTAGGAGCTGCCGTCAGACAAATACAGATCGGACAGATAGCGCGGAGCCAGAAGTCCGGCGCCGGGAATATAGGGAATCTTGCCGATGTTGTTATCTTCGAGATCACAAATATTGACCGTCGCCGTAACCGGGATGCTGGAACCGGTAAAGTATCCGTTGACCGTAATCTGGCCAAGGTTCTTTAGGGCGTCCTGACTAATCGTCGACCACTGAACGGGGAAATTACCTCGCGAGCCATTCCACATCGTGGCCTCGATTGAATCCGGCATATTGGGCTGGCAACCGATAAGCGTGCTTGTCGATGTCGAGGAAGGCATCTGCAGGGCGCGGACGGAGATGGTCGCCGTGACTCGATTGCTGTCACCCAGCTCCACCTGACTAAACGACGAAGATGAGGTATTGGTCCAATATGTCAGCGAGCCAGAAAGCTTAAATGACCCCTCGTTTGCCACCTGTGTATCCAAAATGGGATCCCACGCAATGACGCACTGCTTCTTTGTACCGTCGGTAAATGTAACTAAAACGCCGCCGGGAAGACCGCTGCCCGTTGTAGGGCGTACGCCGACGGGGGTGTTGACGGGGGCAAGAGAGTCGATAGAGGCAACTTCCTTGACCTCGACCTGAGCAGTCACCTTAAGGCCGTTAACAGGTGACGCATCATACGACGTGAGCGTGCCCGTAACCGTATAGGTGCCGGCCTTTTGAAATTGAGACACATCGGCGTTGTCCCAAGTAACCTGATAGCCGTGAGAGTATACGGTGTTATTCGACTGAGTGACGGGGAAATAGACATACGTGCTAAGAGGAGTGTTGTCTCCGACCACGCGCTCGAACCTTAGTGAATCAAAATCGAGCACGTCCTTAGGATCCTTGACGGTAACGGTACAGGTAACCTCACGGTTATCAAAACCATTGAGTTTGCCTTTAACCGTAAACGTTCCCACTTTAGAGTAAAGCGACGCGTCAACAGGATCCCAAGATACCGGGACATGCTCGGTAGCACCGTTATCAAAGACAACCGTAGCAGAATACGGCAGAGACGGGACCTCACCGGTTAGGGTCGTACACGTCAACTCGGTCTGGACGCTCTTGACCGCACGAACATACACGGTGCAGTACACGAGCATGGAGGGACAGTCCTTTATATGGCCCTCAACAATAAACGTGCCCGCATTCTGGTACTGGTCCTCCGAAATTTCATTCCACACAACCGGGCACGTCCGGGACTCACCATTGGAGTAGTAAACGGACACGCTCGAAGTCAGCGTGGGCGCAAAACCCGCTGCGGTCCACGTGGACCACTGAGTGCCACCCGTGGTGCGGGGAGCGTATACTTTGAGAACGCCGGTCACATCGAACGGCTCAGCGAGCGAGAACCATTGACCGTTAGCGTACGCACCGCAAATCTGGCCCGTGATGGCGATTTCGGACTCTTCGGTTGCTGAGGCAAACGTCTCTATCGACTTTTCATCCCACTGCACAAAAGCAGACCCCTCGGTGCCGTCAGACCATTTTACCTTCACTTCAGAGGATGGCACATAGTCACCGTTATCGAAGCCGACATACTTTTCAATGATGGGATTAGATTCGACCGAAACGACTTTGTGGCCGTTTTCGCTGGTCGGTGCAGCGACGTTGGCTGCGTCAATTGCCGCCGAATCCGCCGTAACAGCTTCGATAACCACGTGCTGCTTGACCGTCTGGGTGGCGCCGTCGACGGTACCCTCAAACTCATACGAGCCGGCAGGCAGCTGTGCCAGAGTTGCCGGAGCGTCAGCGCCGTTCAACTTCCAGGTGACGTTTTCCTGCTTAGTGGTGCCACTCTCGTAGGTCGCCGCCACGGTTTGAGGTAGCGTTGCGTCGGAGCCCTCGGCAACATGAAGGTCGGTCAGGTCCGCGAGCGAGGCAATCTTGTCGACCGCCTGATCTTCCGAGGTTGCCTGACCGGTGTCCGCGGATGTGGCGCCAGCGCCCGTCGCATCGCTTTGCTCGGCGACGACCTGGGTGGTATCACCCTGCATCATCTCGGCGAACGCCTGCGGCGGCACCGAGCCGACCGTCATCGTCAGAGCCAGACCCGCGGTAATGGCCGCGTTGACATGCCTTCTGTTCATGTTTCCTCCCGACACGCTCAACGGACCAAACAGCACTGGTCCGATTGGCAAGTTAAGTTGAGCGTATCCTTCGCCGATGGAGGTTTGCAATATGCTACAGGTTAAGCGGCATAAAAGATTTCGTAAACGGGCACCCAAGCGCAGCTAATTTGGGACGGGGCTTTTGAGTTGCGGTGATATACGGACTGTTTGAGGCTTCTGGCTTGTAAAACAGTCCGCATTTCACCGCAACTGATGAGGGGACGGGATTAGCGCAGCAGGCCGGCTACTTCGCCGGCTAGGGTGATGGTGCCGGCTGCTACGAAGGACTCGCCCGCGGCATCGAAGGCAGCGAGGGCCTCGGACACACTCGGATATACGCCCGTGAGCTTATCGGCATCAACGAGGGCGGCGAGTTCCTCTGCCGGCAGGGCGCGGTCGGAATCGGTCTGGGTCACGACCACGCGGGGGAACGCTGGAACAAGCACGTCGACGATGCCCGCCACGTCCTTGTCTGCCAGCGCGGCGCACAGCAGCGTGGGGCGATTCTCCGCGCACGGATCGATCTCGTCCAGCGCGCTCACAAAGTTCTCGCAGCTCTGAGGGTTATGGCAGGCGTCGATCAGCTTGAGCGGATCGGTCCCCAGCACGTCAAAACGACCCGGTGTGGGGCAGCCCATAAGCGAGGCATCCAGCGCATCGTGGTCGAGCTCGCGACCCAGATACCCCTCGCACAGCATAATCGCGCACGCGGCATTCTGCGGCTGATAGGACGGTTTGACCATGCTCGACGTATAGATCGCACGCGGCGTGGTGCAGCTAAACTCCACCGTATCGCCCACGTGTGCCGGAAGTTTAGTCGTCGTATGGCTCACCACGAGCGGCACAACGCCGCACTCGCGACAACGTGCATCCATCACGCGCTGAACGCTCGGCTCATGCGTTCCCTCACCCAAAACAACCAGGCGCCCAGGCTTAATAACCGCAGCCTTCTCACCCGCAATGGCCTCGAGCGTATCGCCCAAAATACGTGTGTGATCGAGCCCAATACCCGTAATGGCAACGGCGACGGGATCGGTCGCACTCGTGGCGTCCCAACGACCGCCCATGCCAACCTCGAGCACGGCAACATCCACCGCGGCCTCGGCAAACACTACAAGTGCAGCAGCCGTCAGCAAGTCAAATGGCGTGATGGTATAGGCGCGCCCCCCCGCCGCCACACGGTGCGCATTCACGCGATGTCCCGCCTCAACAGCGGCCGAAACGCCACGGGCAAACGCCTCGTCGCTCACGACATGACCATCGACCTCCATGCGCTCGGGATAGCGCACCAGCTGTGGCGACGTATACAGCGCGGTTTTGAGCCCCTCACCACGAAGAATGGCAGCCGAAAAACGCGTAGTCGAAGTCTTGCCATTGGTACCGGCAACCTGGATGCAATCGAAATACTCGTCCGGACGCCCCAGCTCATCGAGCATATCGACAACCGTCTCAAGCAGAGGACCAGCATCCCCAGAAATCCGCCCCGTATCAGCAGCAAGCCCCACAGCCTCACCAAACGAAAGCAACTCAAACGAGAAAGGAACGACATACGACCCAGAACGCTTAGCCATAACCCAAAGTCCCCTCAACATAAAAAGAGGCCCGTAATAAACAACGAGCCCCTCCCATTCAAAATATCAGCCAAACACCGCTTGCAGCAGAATCAAGGCCACAACCAAGTGGCCCTACCAGGCAGCGGACGCCACCGTAACCGCTATGGGAGCGGTTTGGGGCTTTGCTCGATACAAGTTCCGCACGAGCCGAAGGCCACTTAATGTGGCCTTCGTGCGAGCAGGACTGTTCGCAGTAGCGAGCAATGCCCCAAACCGCGCCCCACAGTCCACCTTACGAGAAGTCAGCAACCTGAGCAGTCAGTGCCGCCAGGATCTCCTTGAGCTCTGCTGCACGGTCCCTCTTCTTCTGGACCACCGCGGGCGCGGCCTTGGCCACAAAGCCCTCGTTTGCAAGCGTCTTCTCGCAGCCGGCGAGCTCCTTCTGCGCCGCGGCGATCTCCTTCTCCAGGCGTGCCTTCTCGGCCGAAAGATCGACCTTGCCCTCGAGCACCACAAAGACCTCGACGCCGCTGTCGACCACGGCAATGCTCGCGGCCGGCTTCTCAACGTCGGTACCCATGACCAGCGAGGCGGTGTTCGCCAGCGGCTCAATGGTCGAGCGCAGGCTCTCGAGCTTCTCGATATCCTCAGCACCGGCGCGCACGACCACGTCGAGCTCTGACTTGGGGCTCAGGCGATAACGCGAACGCGTGGCGCGGGCGGCAGACACGACGGCGCGGCACAGCTCAAACGCGCGCTCGGCGTCCTCGTCAACATACTTGACGTAGTCGGCGGGCTCCGGCCACTTGGCGATCATGAGCGCCTCGGCGCGGTCCACGTTGCCCTCGGCGTCCAGGTCGAGCACGCTCGCCGGCATGTTGTCCCAGATCTCCTCGGTGACAAACGGCATAAGCGGGTGCATCAAGCGAATGGAGGTATCGAGCACAAAGATCAGGTTGCGCTGAGCCTGCAGACGGCCCTCGCCCTTCAAACGGGCCTTGGTGACCTCGACGTACCAGTCGCAGACCTCGTTCCAGAAGAACTGCTGCACACCGCGGGCCATGTCGCCAAAGGTGTAGTTCTCAATACCCTCGGTGACCATTTTCACGGCCTTTGCCAGGCGGCTGAACATCCAGGCGTCGGCCGGCGTCTCCACGACGGGCTCACCGGGCGTGTAGCCCTCCATGTTCATAAGCAGGAAGCGGCTTGCGTTCCAGATCTTGGTCACAAACGACTTAGCCTGGTCGGTACGCGGGCTGTCGATGAGCTTCTTGGTCTTCTTATCGATGTTCGCGTCAAACTTGACGTCCTGGTTGTTGGTGCACAGCGTAAGCAGGTTGTAACGCATGGCATCGGCACCGTACATACCGATGAGGTCCATGGGGTCAACGCCGTTGCCCTTGGACTTGGACATGCGGCTGCCGTCCTTGGCAAGGATCGTCGGGTAGATGACGACGTCCTTAAACGGCACCTCGTCCAGGAAGTACAGCGAGCTCATGACCATGCGAGCAACCCACAGCGCGATGATGTCGCGCGCGGTGACGAGCGCCGTCGTGGGGTGATGGCCCTCGAGCAGCTCCGGCTTTTGCGGCCAGCCCTGCGTGGCGAAAGTCCACAGCTGCGAGCTGAACCAGGTGTCCAGCACGTTCTCGTCCTGGTGCACGTGATGGCCGCCGCACTTGGGGCACACGTCGGTGTCCTCGGTAAGGGCGTCCTCCCAGCCGCAGTCCTCGCAGTAAAACACGGGGATACGGTGGCCCCACCACAGCTGGCGGCTGATGCACCAGTCCTTGAGGTTCTCCATCCAGGTGGTGTAGGTCTGCGTCCAGCGCGCGGGGTGGAAGGTGACCTTGCCGGAGTTGACGGCGTCGAGCGCCGGCCCCTTAAGCTTGTCGACGGCCACAAACCACTGCTCGGACAGCCACGGCTCCAGTGCAGCGTCGCAACGGTAGCAGTGCATGACGGAGTGGTCGTGATCCTCGACGTGATCGAGCAGGTCGTGCTCCTCGAACCACTTGATGACGGCCTCGCGGCACTCGTCGCGGTTCATGCCAGTAAACTCGCCATAGCCCTCGACGACCACCGCGTGCTCGTCGAAGATGTTGATCTGCGGCAGGTCGTGGGCCTGGCCCATGGCGTAATCGTTGGGGTCGTGGGCCGGGGTGACCTTAACGAAGCCGGAGCCAAAGTTGGCGTCGACGTGCCAATCCTCAAAGATAGGGATCTCGCGGTCCACGATGGGGAGCTTGACGGTCTTACCCACAAAGGCGGCCTTCTCGGGGTCCTTCGGGGAAACGGCGACGCCCGTGTCGCCGAGCATGGTCTCGGGGCGCGTAGTGGCGACGACGATGTAGTCCTGGCCGTTGACCGGCTCGGTAAGCGGATAGCGCAGGTGCCACAGATGGCCCTTCTCGTCCTTGTACTCGGCCTCGTCATCCGAGATAGCGGTGGTGCAGTTGGGGCACCAGTTGACGATGCGCTTGCCGCGGTAGATCAGGCCGTCGTGGTACCAGTCGCAGAACACCTTGCGCACGGCCTGGGCGTAGTCCTCGTCCATGGTGAAGCGCTCGTTATCGAAGTCGACGGAGCAGCCCATGCGCTTGATCTGCTCGACGATGATGCCGCCGTACTCGTGGGTCCAGTCCCAGCAGGCGTCGACAAACTTGTCGCGACCGATCTCCAGGCGGCTGATGCCCTCACTCTTGAGCTTCTTGTCGACCTTAGTCTGCGTGGCGATACCGGCGTGGTCGGTACCCAGCACCCAACGCGTGGACTTGCCGCGCATGCGGGCCATACGGATGATGGCGTCCTGGATGGAGTCGTCGGTGGCGTGACCCATGTGGAGCTTGCCGGTCACGTTGGGAGGCGGAATGGTGACGGTGCAGTCGCCCACGCCCTCACGGCGCTTGTAGTAGCCGCCGTCGAGCCACTTCTGCAGGATCGCCGGCTCGTTGGTCGACGGATCGTAGTTCTTGGGCAT
>CATVQO010000058.1 GCA_958346165.1 uncultured Collinsella sp.
CCGTCGATATCGCAGAACACGGCTTTGATGTGGCTGAAGGTGGTGTCCATGGGGGGCCTTTCTGGGTTGTGCGACGGTGCTGAATGTGGCTGGAAATGGTGTACATGGTATACCAAGGCGCGCACGGAGCGCTTTGGAGCAAAACCACCACAAAGGTGCCTGGCCCCTTTTGTGGTGGCCGAACCCGAAGGGTGGCCTGGCCGGAGCGCAAACCATCACAACATTCGACGTTTTTCGGCAAAATCGCGATTTTCATCTAATGTTGTGATGGTTTTTACTGCCTTGCGGCACGATCAAAATGTCGGCGTCCAAACAGCAGCAACGCCGCGGGAACCGCCGTCACGACCATGCCCGCACCAACGAGCGTCTGCTGCACGCCAAACGTCGCCGCCAGCCACGGGGCAATCGCCAGCGGGGCCACGCCGGCGAACATGTTGCCAAAACCCATGACCGAGTTCACGCGACCGAGCTGCTCGAGCGGGGCCGTCGTTTGCACGATCGTGTTGTGGAGCGGGTTGACGACGCCCCAGGCCACGCCCAGGGCAATCTGGCCAATGAGCGCCACGCCCACGTACGTTGTTCCCACGTAGAGCAGGCTTCCCAGGCCCACGGATATGAGTGCCACGAGCAGCGTTTTGAGACTGACAAAGCGCGGCGGCAAGCGGAGCGCGAGGACGGCGCCCAGCACCGCGCCCACACCGCTGGCCGACGAGAGCCAGCCCATCCACTCAACACCGACGTGCAGGACATCGCGGTAGAAGAACGACTCCAGCGGGTCAAAGGCACCGTAGCCAAAGTTTGAAAGGAAAATAATGCAGAACAGCAGGGCGAGGACGCTGTTGGTGAAGACTGTCTTGATGCTGGTCGCGAAGGTGACGCGGGTGGATTTACTGGAGTCGGAGCTTTGACTGGCGGTACTTGCCGTTGCGCTGCTGTCCGCGGGACTGCTTTCGCGCGTGGCGACGTGACCCGCTTGCGGCCTAAAGCCCCAACCGGCGACGAGCGCCAGTACGGTAAAGATCATCATGAGCACGAACACCGCGCGCGACGACGCGGCCGCCGCGACAAAGCCGCCCAGTGTGGGGCCAACGATGATGCTAACGTTTGAGAGCATGGCGATGGCGGAGTTGATGTCTTTGAGCTCGACAGGATCGTCAGTGAGGTAAGCCGGATAGGATGTGGCGATGGGCTGGGCAAACCCCATCACAAAGCCCAAGAGCGCCGCGCCGAGCAGGACGATGCCGGTCGCGCTACCAAAAACGAGGATTGCCGCGCCGGTTGCCAGCGTGCCCACGATGCTCAGCAAGAAATGACGGCGCGGGCCCCAGGCGTCGAGCGTCGCGCCACCCGCAAAGGATCCCAAGATCACGAATACGTTCATAAAAAGGACGGCTAGCGATGTCGCCACAACCGAGGCATCGTCTGCATAGGTGAGCGTTCCGATGACACCGATGAAGTAGCTGGTCTGAAAGCCGGTATATATGAGGAAGCGCATTGCCACCAGGTGCTTAGCCTGCGCGGACAGCGATGATTGAGGCTTTGAGAAAAGAGAGGCGAGCATGGAGACTCCTTGTTTCATACGAATACGGGCGGTGGGCATGGAGACTCCTTGTTTCATACGAATACGGGCGGTGGGCATTCACCACCGTCTGTCAAATCAATCTATTCGCAAGAAACACTAAGGACGCATCAAGCCCCTTCTCTCCGTTTTTCGCCCGTCATGAACTACTTGGTAGATTGTAAGGCATGCCCCACACATCTACCAAAGCAAAAACCACCACAAAGGTGCCTGGCCCCTTTGTGGTGGAAATGACGTTTGCCCAGATAAAACCTGCCAAAACAAACCTGTCCCTTTTTGGCATGTTATGGCAGCGCAGCGAGCCGGTTCCAAGTGCCCCAGGTCGCCCCGAAAGAGGAGCGACGCGTACTTTGGTACGCGAGCGACGGCTTGAGGGGCGAGATGGGGTGCTTGGGGCCGGCGCAGCGTCAAGCCTGAAGGTGGTCTTGGATGAGATCGCAGATGGCTCGGGCATCGTTGATGTTGATGGCTCGGGTCGCAAAGCCGGCGTCGAAGGCCTGACGCGCCAGGGCCTCGTTGCAGGCAAGGGCCAGCGTGTGACCGTCGACCAGGTCGAGCGAGCTCTTGCCGCGCAGACGGTCGACACCGGAGCGCGCGACCACGATGTTGTCGAAGCCCTCGGTCTTGTAGCCCTCGATGATCACCACGTCGACATCGTTGTAGCGCGACAGTAGCTCGCGCGCGGGCATCTCGTCCTCCTCGCGTGTGTCGGCGTACTCCGCCCAGCGCGTGGCGCAGATAAGGCCCACGTGCTTGGAGCCGGCCTGGTGATGGCGCCACGTATCCTTAGCGGGTACATCGATATCAAAGCCGTGATGCCCATGATGCTTGAGCGAACCCACGCGCAGGCCGCGGCGGGTGAGTTCGGCGATAACCTTCTCGACGAGCGTGGTCTTGCCCGAGTTTTGGTAGCCGATAAACGCGATCGCGGGGACGGCCGGAGTGGGAGCTGCGGGCGCGACGGCGACGGATGCGCTCGCGGGCGCGTTGCCCGCGGCTCCCACGGCCTCAACGGCAGCGGCCCGACGCTCTGCGCGATCCCACACACCCGAGCGGCCGCCCTCCTTGTGCAGCAGGCGCACGTCGACGATCTCCATGCCGCGATCGACCGCCTTGCACATGTCATAGATCGTTAGGCACGCGGCACTCGCGCCGGTCAGGGCCTCCATCTCGATACCCGTCTTTCCCGTTACGCCGGCCGTAACCAGCACGTGAAAGCCAACCTGTCCGTCCGCGCGCGCCGGCGCCCAGCCCTCGGGCACGTCCTCGGCCGGCGTCCCCGCCGAAGCGATGGGCGCAATGTCGCACTTGCTCTTGGTAATGAGCAGCGGATGGCACATGGGGATGATGTCGCTCGTGCGCTTGATGGCCATGATGCCCGCCACGCGCGCGCAGGCAAGCACATCGCCCTTTTTGGCGCGGTCCTGCAGCACCATGGCCTGCGTCTCGGGGTGCATGAGGATGGTGCCCTCGGCGATAGCGATGCGATGGGTCTCGGCCTTGTCGGACACGTCGACCATGCGAACCTCGCCCTTGGCGTCCACGTGCGTCAGTTCGTCGCGACGGGCGTCGCGGGCGGGCTCGGTGGCAGCACTGGTAGTCGGCTGCGCGGACGCGTCGACGTTGCCAGCATTCGCCGCGACCGTGGCTTTGTGGGCAGACATCGCGGCCCTGCGAGCGGCCTTGGTGGCATCGGCGTACCTGCTCTTGGCCATATGATCATCCTCCGATTTGGGACATAAATCGTTGCGTGCCCTCAATTATCGCGTGTTCCTGCGGTTTGTGGGCCACGGCATCGCGCCAAATCGAAAGCACCTGCATATCATCACCACGACGCAGCGCCTCACGCACCGAATACTCGGCATCGCTGAACAGGCACGGACGCACGTTGCCATCGGCCGTCAGGCGCAGACGGTTGCAGTTCGCGCAAAAATGGTTGGACATGGCGCTGATGAAGCCGACCGTACCCGCCGCACCCGGAAAGTGCCAATAGCGCGCAGGGCCCGCGCCGGCAGGGGCGTCGTTGATGTCGAGCGGCTCGAGCTCGCCCAGTCCCGTCGCGGCGGCCCCGTCATTGATGCGCGCCCGCAGCTCGTCGCTCGGCACGGTATCGCTCGCGTCCCACAGCTCGGGATTGAGCGCGGGCGCATGCGGGTCCACAGTGCAATGCGAGCTCGTGTGCTCGTCGCCGATGGGCATGTATTCGATAAAGCGCAGGTGGATGGGGCGGTCGAGCGTGAGCCTCGCGAGGGCCGCCACATCCTGGTTGAGCCGGCGCACCACAACGCAGTTGACCTTAACGGGCTCAAAGCCCCAAGCCAGCGCCGCGTCGATGCCCGCCATGGTCTGCTCGAGCCGGCCCAGGCGCGTGATCTTTCCAAACAGATCGGGGTCGAGCGTGTCGAGCGAGATGTTGACGCGGTCAAGCCCGGCATCTTTGAGCTGCGGCGCCAGCTTGGGCAGCAGGGCGCCGTTGGTGGTAAGCGAGATGTCCTCGATCTGCGGGATCGCGCGGATATCGCGAATGAGCGGGATGATGCGCCGGCTGACCAGCGGCTCGCCACCCGTCAGGCGCACGTGGCGAATGCCCCCTCCCGCCACCAGGCGCACAAAGCGGGCGATTTCCTCGGCACTGAGCAGCTCGTCGTGCGCACGGGGCGCCACGCCATCGGCCGGCATGCAGTAAACGCAGCGGAAATTGCACTTGTCGGTAACGGCAATGCGCAGGTAGTTGATATCGCGGCCAAAACCGTCATGTTGCACGTACCCGTCCACGCAGCCCTCCCCTCGCGCGGCGTTTTATTCTTCGGAAAACATAATACCCCACAAGAGAATCATGCCGACACCCGTACGACAGGACAGGTCGCTTCGAGCAAAACGGACTTCCCAAGCCCATCCTCAACACAGACCATCACAACATTCGATGCTTTTCCCGTTTTTGACGAAAAACGTCGAATGTTGTGATGGCTTGCCTGCCCACGGCACCCCGTAGAAAGGCCAGAACGCCCCTAAAGGCCGCCGTCCCAGTGCCGAATCACGAATTCTCGCAGGTCGTTTTGACGTTTCTGGAACGCTTCGCTTCGGTCGCACTTGAGACCCATAGCGAGTGCGATGGCGTTCATCGCCCGGTGCAATTGCAGCTGATGGGCAAACTGGGTCCCGGTGAGGACGATCGTCCTAAAGCCCAGCGCGCTCAGCACGGTCATACGCTCCGCATCCGACGCGCTGCGCTGTTTATCAAGATGGTCCGAGCCGTTGTATTCAACCCCCGTACCGCTCGCAGGCGCATATACGTCGATCTCGAAATACCCGGCCTTTGCGAGATACTTGAACTCGTTGGGAACATTGACCCGATGGTTGAGCTCGACCTTGGCGTATCCCAGCCCTCCCTGGGAACGCTTTGCTACGACCATGATTGCGGTGGCCGTCTCCATGGGCGACCGCGCGCCATCGTGCACGCGCCTGAGCACGGCAGCCGCGCGTATAGCCCCCTGACGAGATCGGTTCTCATTGCAATAGGCAATCAAGTCGGCAACGGTATACCTCTGCCCCATCTCGATATAATCGCCTGTTGACAGATGATTCAAATGGTATCGGGCGCAGATTTCATACCCATATTCCAGCTGCTCGGGCTCACTCATCCACGAACCCGCCTGGACAAAGCACATGGCCTCATCAACCACTAGAAGGTCCTCTGCCACCTCGATAAGATGGCCCGGAGGTACCGGCGACCCAAACACGTGGCACCTAAATCCAGCCGGCGTCGAGCGCTCAAAATCGAAGTTGACGAGCGTGTCGACATGATCGAGCTCTTCTCGTGGAATACCGAGCGAGACCAGATAGTCGGTAACGATCCCAACTGCCGTTGAAGCCCTCAGGCCCTTGGCATCGAGTCCCAATTTGGGCAGGCTCGCAGTCGGCTCCGCCTCGTTAGCAAGCGAGTCCCCATCGTATAGACTGCTTGCTCGCGAGAGCGGCTCGGACGGGCGCGCCACGTTGTGGTACAGCCAGGCAGTCTTATGGGACAGGACGATCGGCAGGTCCATGAGCCCTCCAATGGAGTCGGATAACCAACCTTATTCCCCTGCTCACGGGTCCACACACCTTCGTGCGCAAGAAAGCGATTCCACCCGGTCGAGTGGCAGAAAAACCATCACAACATTCGATGCTTTTCCCGTTTTTGGCAAAAAACGTTGAATGTTGTGATGGTTTGAGGCGAGGTGAGGGGCACAGAGGGCCAAAGCATCGTGCTAGGAGCGTGACTTTTTTCGCCCCGTCGTCAACATAAACCTTGACTCTACAATCGTTATAGGGTTTTCACTACACTGGTAGCTAAACGAACCAAGCCAGAAAGCCCCGCCCATGGAACACGACCTCACACGCGGCAATGTCCTCAAGACCATCGCGGTCTTTGCCCTGCCTTATATGCTCTCGTACTTTTTGCAGATGCTCTACGGCATGGCCGACCTGTACATGATGGGACAGTTTAGCGGCGCCGCCGGCATCACCGCCGTGGGCAATGGCGCGCAGACGCTCTACATCATTACCGTGACGCTCGTGGGTCTGGCCATGGGAACGACGGTCATCGTCGGCCACGCCGTGGGCTCGCGTCGCTTCGATCGCGCCGAGACCGCCATCGGCAATACCATTACGCTGTTTATGGGCGTCTCGGTGGTACTGGCCGTCATCTTGTTTGCACTATGCCCGCAGGTTGTGGCGCTCATTGGCACGCCGCCCGAGGCGGTCGAAGGCACCGCCGCCTACCTGCGTATCTGCTTTGTCGGCATTCCGTTTATCGCCGCATACAACATTCTTTCGGCCATCTTTCGCGGGCTGGGCGATTCGCGCTCGCCCATGTACGTGATCGGCGTGGCGTGCATCATTAACATCGCGCTCGATTTTCTGTTTATCGGCCACATGGGGCTCGGCCCCGTGGGCGCGGCGCTCGGCACGGTGACCGCCCAGACGGCCAGCGTTGCCCTCGCGCTCGTGTGGCTCAAGAGCCGCCGCACGAACATCCACGTAAAGCGCAGCGACCTGCGCCCCCAGCCCGAGGTGCTCGGCAGCATTCTTAAGATTGGCGTGCCCGTGGCCGTGCAGGACGGCTGCATCCAGGTGGCGTTTATGTTTATCACCGTCATCGCCAACCACCGAGGGCTCGTCGACGCCGCCGCCGTGGGCCTGGTCGAAAAGATGATCAGCTTTTTGTTCATTGTGCCAAGTTCCATGGGTGCCACCGTCAGCGCGCTCACGGCGCAAAATGCCGGCGCGGGCAAGGGCGACCGCGCACGTCAGGTACTCAAGGACGCCATGACCATCTCGGTGGTGTACGGTTGCCTGATCACGGTGCTGATGTGGCTAGTGGCGCCGGCGTTTATCGGCTTTTTTGCCAAGGACGCCGCAGTGGTCGCGGCCGGCACTGGCTACATGCGCAGCTACATTTTCGACGCGATTTTTGCCGGCATCCACATTTGCTTTAGCGGCTTTTTCGCTGCGTATGGCAAGAGCTACATCGGCTTTGCGCACAACGTGCTGGCCGTAGCGCTCATTCGCGTGCCGGGCGCCTGGCTGCTGTCGAACGCCTATTCCGATACGTTGTTTCCCATGGGCATCGCTTCGCCGTGCGGATCAATTCTATCGGCGGTTATTTGCGTGATGGCATTTACCGTGCTCAACCGCCGCGGAGCTTTTGACAAACTGATGGCGTAGCGGGGCAATGCGAAATCGCCCTCATCGACGACATCATCAGCGACGACCCAGCGACCTACGTGACGCAGATCACGGTGCCGGTTGCCCCGGCAAAGTAAGAACCGCCCGGAAAGCATCGTGCTTCCGGGCGGTTCTTCAATTTGACTATTGATGCCTTATGCCTGGGGCACCTGACCAGTCGCCAGGATCTGCTCGAGCGCGTCCTCATCCAACACGGGCACACCCAGCTGCTCGGCCTTAGTGAGCTTGGAGCCTGCCTTGGGGCCGGCGACCAGATAGCTCGTCTTCTTCGACACACTGCCCGAAACCTTGGCGCCGAGCACCTTGAGCGCCGCGCCCGCCTCATCGCGCGTGCGGTTGACGAGCGTACCGGTCAGCACGAAGGTCAGACCCGCAAGCGGCTGTGCGTCGGCGAGCTCGCCCGCCACGCCAGCGTCGGCTGCGGCTTGCGCGTGCGCGGCGCTCAAATCGACCTCGAGCGACAGGCCCGCCTGGCGCAGGCGCTCCAGCACGGCAAGGTTCTCGGGCACGGCCAGGAACTGCTTGACGCTCGCCGCAATCTTGGGACCGATGCCCTCGCACTCGGCGATGTCCTCTTCACTCGCCAAGACGAGCTTGTCAATCGACAGGAATCGCTCGGCGATGACCTCGCCCACGCTCTTGCCCACGT
>CATVQO010000059.1 GCA_958346165.1 uncultured Collinsella sp.
TCGCGATTGATAATGTGCCAAACCTCGATCAGCACGATACCGAAGACCTCATCGAAAGGATTCGCGGCCTGCGCGCTATGGGGGTAGGGGTCTTTATTTCCTGCCGTCCTTCAAATCGTCAGCTGATTCATGGGCTGGGCGATTCGGTTAAGATCAATGCGCAGATGCTCAAGGTGCATGCCTATGAGTATTCGGCGTGGGCATCGGCGTTTTCGATCAGCACATCGCTCGACTTTTATCAGCTCACGCAGGGCGTGCCTGAGCTCGTTTCGGCATTGCAGACAGGTCTGTATGGCCAAGGCGACGTAGCCGGTCTGCTCGAAAACGAGATTGTCAACGTATATGGCGCGGCACTTGCCGATCTGGCTTCGCTCGACAATAATGCGCTGTTTTGCGTGGCATGTCTCATGGTTTTGATGGGCGAGGGCAATATCGCAGAACTCGAGGCTTGCGGGGTGAGGCTGTCGATGGTCGACCAGTCCTACTTTGTACGCGACTACCCGATCTTTGGCTTGGATCCCGCCGAGCGGAGTTTTACGTGTCTGGGCACGGAGGATAACGGACGCTTGCGTTTGCGTAAGTTGGTGGCCGAGGTTCGCCCCGAACTTGTTCCGAGGGCGGCCCGGATTTTGCTTAAGGCGGGCCGATGCGATGCGGCGATGGGCCTGGCGGACGCCTTTTTGGACCGTGAAGCGGTCCTTGAACTCGCTGGGCAGTATGGGGTCGATCTGGCTCTGACGGGGCACGGGGCCGATATCTGCCGAGCAGCGCTGGGCACGATCGATGCCGACGATCCGGCTCCAGAGCCAACGCCTGCCGAGGCGCTCGGCGTATATCTGGCAGCGGTCAGCGTGTCCAATACAAAGCTCGCTCGCTATATGGCATCGGTTATCGAGCGCGGGGGCGAACGGGCGGCCTGCGAAATAGACTCTGTTTCATGGAGGGTGGCCCAGACACTGACGGCTGTTTGCTATGGGGACAACGGGCTTGGGCTCCCTACGAACCTGGCCGTGCCAGAAATCGAGACATCCCATACCGCACTCGATATGTTGTCTGCGCATATCGAGGTCAAGCGATGCCTGACCGAACGAGGAGATGACGGCGACGTTCTACAGCAGCTCAAAACGAGCAAGGCCTACGACTGCGAGCTCGACATCGCGGGGATTGTTATACGGGCCGATAGTATGCTGGTGGAGCTCTTTGACGGGTCGTTTGCGGGAACCGACGAGCGCGACGACGAGATGACGGTGGTGCGGGAGGCGCTCGACGTACGTGGGCTTAAGGCGATGGCTATCTGGGTGCGCATGGTGTTGGCGGCACGGCGGCTCCTTTCCGGCTTGCCGGTAACCGACGATGCGGCGTTCAACGAGCTCGATCGTTTTGCCGTGCGCATGCGCGACAACCAGATTCAGCTGTTTGGCCTGTTGTTAGAAGGCTGGCAGTCGCTGGCAGAGGGACGGCCGGTTAATGCAAAGTTCCGTGCGGTCCAAGTGCTCAAACTTGCCGAGGAGTCGATTGCGTACATGCGCGATAACGCATTGCTGCTGGAGCGCGCAGCGTATCTGCGAAATACATCGATGGTTTCGGTGCGCGAGGAAGCGGAGCTACTCGATATAAGCCAGACGCAGGTTGGTGGAGCAGAAGCCTGGATGGTGGCGCTGCATTTGGCCTGTGCGGGGCGAGATAGCGATCTTGCGGCCTGGATGTCCATGAATCGTGCGGGGATTCTAGAGCCATCGTATCGGCTCTTTGCGCGCCTTGCCATGCATTGTCTGGGCGAGCCGGCGGGCAGGATACGCAAGAAGCTTCCCGTGCGCGAGCTGTCGCGGTACTCGCTGCGCGACGATTTGGAAGGGGAGGGCGAGCGCCTGTTCCAGGCCGGCGAGGTTGAAGCCGTCGATACCATCGACCATATCGAGATTCGCATGTTTGGTGCGTTTCGCGCCGAGCGCGACGGGTTTCCCATCACGGATAAAATGTGGCGCCGCAAGAAGGCGGCGACGCTTGCCGAGCG
Organism: uncultured Collinsella sp.; assembly: GCA_958346165.1. The sequence continues at coordinate 2,015 of CATVQO010000059.1, forward strand.
GCTTGCACTGGGCATGGATGCGCTCGTCGATCGTGAGACGCTGGCCATGGAGCTGTGGCCCCATGCCGAGTTCAATAGCGCCCGCAACAACCTGTACTCGACGATATCGCGCTTGCGGTCGGCTTTGGGGCCGACGCCGGATGGCAAGTCGTGTGTGCTCATCCAAAATGAATGCATCGGACTCAACAGCGACTACGTCAAGACCGATGTACGGCTGTTCGACCAGATAAGCCGCGAGGTTTTGGGAAATCGCACGGGTGCGCGCGGGCCCCATTTAGTTGAGCTGTGCCTTAAGATTGAGCAGCTTTATGCCGGACCGCTGTATGTTCCCAATGGCTGTAATCCCACCTACTTTTTGCGCATGCGGCGCATTATGCAGTCAAAGTACATCGATTGCATGATTAAGGGAGCAAATGCCGCTCTAGAAGAAAACGATCTGCAGTCGGCGATTTGGCTGGCGGAGTCGGGGCTTCGACAGGAAACGGCGCGTGAGGATATGGTGCGCTGCGCCATGCGCGTCTACAGTGCGGCGGGGCGGCGGCGCGATATCGTCGAGCTGTACAGCGGGCATATGCACCACCTGAGGGAGCAGGTCAATGGCGTGCCCGAGCCCGAGACGCGGCGTCTATACGAGCGCTTGGTGGAGGGGCGGCTCAATCGCGTGCTGGTCGAGCGATAAAAAACGGGCGCCCGAAGTACTTGGGCACCCGTAAGCTTGCTATGTGTTGGATCGCCGGATCATTGGTTCTTAGACGAGCTTGATCTTCTCGATGTCCTTGCGCGAGGACTCGCGATACAGTGAGAACTTGCGGCCGATGACCTGGACGACCTCGGCGTGGCAACGCTCAGCGAGCTCTTCGGCGGCCTCGCGGGCGGAAAGACTGGAGCCATCGAGCACGGAGCACTTAACGAGCTCGTGCTTCTCCAGATAGGCGACCGTCTGCTCGACGGTGCCCTCGTTGACATCGGACTTGCCGATGATGATGGCGGGGTTGAGGTGATGGGCCATGCTGCGAAGCTGCTTGACCTGTGCTCCTGTCAGTGCCATGGGTTCTCGCTTTCTATGTATGGGGCGCCCCGCAATGGGGCCTTAATCTACGTGAGCTGTCCCACGATAGCGCAGGAACGGCGCGGTGTGGAGCGCGTTTGCCCAGTTCAAAAAGAATGCGGATGCCGAGTGAGTGGGCGGTGCGGGCTGCGAACAGACTACGAGCGGGGTGCAGAGACCGGCTCCCATGCAATAAACGCCCAACGGACCTTGCGGACGTGGTCGAGTATATAGCGTCCCTGCGGCACACCCTTGGAGCCCGGCTCACCGGCATGGGGATTCTCAATCATGTGTTGAGCGATATAGTCGCGCAGGCGGTCGATCTTATCCTCGTTGCCATGTTCGAGCATGCGAGAAAAGTCTGCCACGCCCGCCTCGAGACTATCGAAGGTGTCGCGGCGGGGCGATTCAAAGTATGTAACCTGTGGCAGCGCACCCATCTGAATAAGGATGTTAAAGGCATACACAAAACCATTACTGCAGGTAACCGAGGCACCGATAGCGTTCATCAAGTGCAGATCATAGCGCGGGCTGGAGTTGGCGACCATCGTGACAGCACAACGCCGACGAGCCGTACGGTCAAGCTTGGCAAGCGCACCTTTTAGATTGGTCGTCGTAACCGACCGACTGGCAAAGGCAACATCCACCGCTTTCGCGACCGGTCCAACCAAATCCCAATCATCATCCCAAGCAAGCTCAAGCGGCGTAATAAGATCTTCGAGCCCGTAATACTCAATGCCGGCATCAAGCGTGCCCAACATGGCAGGGGAGAAATCAGCCGCAATCACGGAATGCCCAGCCTGAGCAAGCGGAATAGCAATCGACCCAGCCCCACACCCCATATCAAGCACCGACTCACCAGGCTTCAACGCCAACAGCTTTATAAAATCCCGAGCATAAGGGGCAGTCTCCAACGGCCGAAAATGCCGAGCCCTTTTATCCCACTCAAAAGAATCATCAGCCCGTCGCCGAGCAGCTTGCAGGCGCATCCATTCGCCATTCCAATCCGCAGCAAGCAGCTCAGAACGAATCAAATCATCAGCCACGGGCCAACCTCCTAGCAACAAAAAAGCGACTCCTCCCAAAAGAAGAGCCGCAACCAGCATATATCAGAAAGAACCGTTCCAACGCCAAACCGCCCTCACAACCAAGGCGGGCAGGAGCGAAGCGACTGCCATGCGGGATAGAACCCAACTGAGGTCCCGTTGTGCGAGAGTCCCGGGGAGGGCAAATATATAAGGTCGATCGCGAGTTCCGCACGAGCCGGAGAGCACTTAATGTGCTCTCCGTGCGAGTCAGGACTGTCCGAGCAGGCGACCTTATATATTTGCCCTCCTCGGGACTCCTCGCCCGAACCCCTCAGCTAGTTCTTGAGCGAGTTCAGCGGCGCCGGGAAGCGTCCGCCACGGTGGGCAAGCACGGTGCCGGCGTTGGGGTTCACCGGCATGATGGGCGCACGGCCGAACAGGCCGCCGTACTCGACGCAGTCGCCCGCGCCCTTGCCGATGGCAGGAATCACGCGGACGGCCGTGGTCTTGTTGTTGATGACGCCGATGGCCATCTCGTCGGCGATGATGCCGGCGATGGTCTCGACCGGGGTGTCGCCGGGGATGGCGATCATGTCCAGGCCAACGGAGCACACGCAGGTCATGGCCTCGAGCTTCTCGAGCGAAAGCGCGCCGGCTTCGACGGCGGCGATCATGCCGGCGTCCTCGGATACGGGGATGAAAGCGCCGGAGAGACCGCCCACGCTGGAGCTGGCCATGACGCCGCCCTTCTTGACGGCATCGTTGAGCATGGCGAGCGCGCAGGTCGTGCCGGGGCCACCGCAGGTGCCCACGCCGATGATCTCGAGGATGCGGGCAACGGAGTCGCCGATGGCAGGCGTGGGAGCCAGCGACAGGTCGACAATGCCTTTCTCGACACCCAGACGGCGGGCTGCCTCACGGCTCATGAGCTCGCCGGCGCGGGTGATCTTAAAGGCGGTCTGCTTGATTTTCTCGGCAACCTCCATCATCGAGGCGGAGTCGGGGAGCGTCTCCAAGGCAGCAGCCATAACGCCGGGGCCCGAGACGCCAACGTTGATGACGGCGTCGGCCTCGCCACCGCCGTGGACGGCGCCCGCCATAAACGGGGAGTCCTCGACCATGTTGGCAAAGCAGACAAACTTGGAGGCGCCAACGGAATCCTGGTCGGCCGTGAGTTTGGCGGCATCGATGATGGTCTGGGCGGCCATGAGCACAGCATCCATGTTGATACCGGCGCGCAGGCTGGCGACGTTTACGCTGGAGCAGACGCGGCTCGTGGTGGCGAGCGCCTGGGGGATGGACTGGATGACGCGGCGGTCGGCGTCACCGATGCCCTTCTGGACGAGTGCGGAGAAGCCGCCCAGGTAATCGATACCGAGCGTCTCGGCCGCGCGGTCGAGGGCATGCGCGATGGGGGTGAGGTCCTCATCCTTGCAGCACGCGGCGATCTGGGCCACCGGGGTGACGGAAACGCGCTTGTTGACGATGGGGATACCGTACTCGCGCTCGAGGTTCTCGGCGGTCTCGACCAGATGCTCAGCCGTGTGCGTCACGTGGTCGTAGATCTTCGTGCACATGCGGTCGAGGTTCTCGTCACCGCAACCCATGAGCGAAACACCCATGGTGATGGTCCTGATGTCGAGGTTCTGCTCCTCAACCATGCCGCGGGTTTCCGCGATTTCTGCGGGCGTGATCGCCATCCTTGCGCTCCTATCTGCCAAAACGAGCATAGTCTTATCTATTCTAACGTGCCGCACGTGCCAAGTGGCGCGTGCGGCACGTTTTGGTGCTCGGTTATTTCCGTTGTGTTACTGCCCAAAGACCTCTTCGGCGATACGAGCGCTCTCGGCGGCGTCCTTGGCGTAGTAGTCAGCGCCGATCTGCTTGGCGTATTCGGGGGTGAGCACGGCGCCGCCTACGATGATCTTGACGCCCGGCACCTCGGCATGAAGCAACTTGATGGTCTCCTCCATGGCGACGACCGTGGTAGTCATAAGCGCCGAGAGGCCGACGAGCTTAATGTCACGCTCCTGCACGGTCTTGAGCATCTCTTGCGGGTCGACGTCGCGGCCTAGGTCAAAGACGGTGTAGCCGTAGTTGTCGAGCAGCATTTTGACGATGTTCTTGCCAATATCGTGGATGTCGCCCTTGACGGTGGCCACGCAGATCTTGCCCTTGTCGGCAATCTCGCCGGCGGGCATCAGGCGCTTGATGGTGTCGAAGCCCACGCGTGCGGCCTCGGCCGAGGCCATGAGCTGCGGCAAGAAAAACTTTCCCTGGTCAAAGAGGACGCCAACCTCGTCGAGGGCGGGGATAAAGTGATTGTTGATGAGGTCCATGGCGTCGTGGTCTGCCAGTAGACGCTCGGTCTCGGCAGCGATCTCGCCTTTGCGACCCGAGACGACCATGCGACGAATCGGGTCGTCGTTGCCGTCGGCGCCGGCGGTGCCCGCGGCAGGCGCGGCATCACTCGATGCGGCCTGAGCTGCTGCCGGGTTTGCGGCGATCTTGTACGGATCGGTCCAGTCGGCGTAGCGCTCGATGTATCCGGTCGAGCCCTCGTCCTCAACGCTCAGGACGCGATAGCTGTAGACGGTATCCATAAAGCGCTTGGAGCCCGGGTTCATGATGGGGGCGTCCAGACCCGCGCCAAAAGCGGCGGCCAAAAAGACCGAGCCCAGCAGCGGGCGGGCAGGCAGGCCAAAGCTGATGTTCGACACGCCGAGCGCGCACTTGACGCCCAGACGCTCCTTGCACAGGGACATGGCGCGCAGGATCTGCTCGGCCTGGCGTTGATTGGTCGAGGCGGTCATGACCAGGCAGTCGATGAGGATGCGGTCCGGGCCGATGCCGTAACGGGCAGCCTCGGCCACGATGTGCTCGGCGATGGCGAAGCGAGCCTCGGCGGTATCGGGGATGCCGCCTTCGTCGAGCGTAAGGCCGACAACGTTGGTGCCGTAGTGGGCGACCAGCGGAAAGATCTCATCCATGATCTGCTGCTTGCCATTGACCGAGTTGATGATGGGCTTGCCGGCGTAGCGGCGCACGGCGGCCTCGACGGCTGCGGGGTCGGTGGAGTCGATCTGCAGCGGCAGCAACGTGGAGCCCTGGAGCTGCTCGGTGGCCTGTTGGATGATCTTGACCTCGTCGATCTCGGGCAGGCCCACGTTAACGTCCAGGATGTCGGCGCCCTGTTCCTGCTGGCTGATACCCTGGCTCACGACGTAGTCCAGGTCGCCGTCGCGCAGGGCCTGCTGCAGGCGCTTTTTGCCGGTGGGGTTGATGCGCTCGCCGATGACGGCGATCTTGTGGCCGTCGCAGGGAAGGTCCACGACCGTTTGGGCGCTCGTGACCGACATGCTGGGCTTGCGGCGGCGCGGGCTGGGCGTGTGGTTATCGATAAGCGTGCGCAAGGCCGCCATGTGCGCCGGCGTGGTGCCGCAGCAGCCGCCCACGACGCTCACGCCGTCGGCGATCATGCCGGCGACGGCTTCGGCGTATTCGGGGGCCTGGATATCAAAGACGGTATTGCCGTCATCGTCCACGTGGGGCAGTCCCGCGTTGGCTTGCACCATAATGGGCTTGTCGGTAACGGTGAGCATACGCGCGGCGAGTCCTCGGAGCTCGGCCGGTCCTTGGCTGCAGTTGATGCCCAAAACGTCGGCGCCAATGGCATCGAGCGTGATGGCGGCAACCTCGGGACTCGTGCCCAGGAAGGTGCGACCGTCTTCCTCAAAGGTCATGGTGGCAAAGACGGGCAGGTCGGAG
>CATVQO010000060.1 GCA_958346165.1 uncultured Collinsella sp.
AGGGCGGTCGTTTTCAGGACGCCGCCGGCTACGTCAATTCGCGTTCCTCGGTCGATAACGGGCGCTTCCTGATGGTTCAGGGCGGTCGTTCGACCCGCTATGGACAGCGTCCTCAGCAGGCCGGTTATATTACCGATACGGGTTCGGGCGAGGAGATTCGCTCACAGCGTGACCGGCTCCGCAGTACGCCGATGCCCGAGGACCGTGCACTTCCCGCTGCCCGAGGCGTGGCGCGTGACCCTCGTGCCGGCTACGGCGACGGCGGCTATTCCGATCGCGGTTACCGTGGTGCCTCTACGGGACGCTCTCGCGGTGGCTATGCGGATGCCGATACCACGCAGGTGACGCCGCGTCTTCGCTCTCAATCACAGCCGTATGGCCAGCGCTCTTCGGCTCCGCGTTCGGGCCAGCGTGGCTATCAAGGCCGCGGTGAACTTGCGCCCCGCTCGGGTCAGCGCAGCCTTCAGGGCCAGGGTGTCTATCGCGGCCGTCCCGATAGCAATCGTGGTCGTATGCCTCAGGGAGGCGGCCGCAGCAGTTCCAATCGTGGACGCGGCGGATCACGTACTCCTCAAAACAACGGGCTCGATCCGCGTATCGTCTACGCCGGCATCGGTGCCGTTGCGCTGCTGTTGATTGTGCTCATCGTGGTGCTTCTGCGCGGCTGCGCATCTTCGGCGCCCGAGACCACGCCCGAGACGCCCACTGCTACCAAGACGACGACCAAGAAGTCTTCTAAGAAGACCGAAACGGTCGACGAGGACGAAGACACCGATGAGGCGACGGATGAGTCGACTGACTCGGACGCTACCAAGACGACGGCCAAGAAGGAAGAGAACGAGGTCACGAAGGTCAAAGTCTCCGTTGCCAAGGGAAAGACCGCGTGGATTGAGGTCAAGGTCGACGGCAAGTCGGTCTATGGCGCCCAGGCGACTGGCCCCTTTGAGCAGGAGTACACGCCCGAGTCCTCGATCGAGATCACCACATCCAAGCCTTCCGACGTCACCGTTACCAAGAACGGCGAAAAGGTCCGCTACGACACCAAGACCTCGGGCGTGGCGCGTGTGACGATCACCGTTCCCAAGAAGGAGACCACCGACTCCGAGAATGGTGAAAGTTCTGATGGTACCGACACCACCGATGGTACCGATGCCACCGACGGTACCGATGCCCATTCCACGGATGGCGCCGATACCGCAACTGACGGTCAGACACCCACCGATTTTACCGACAATTCGTACGATAGCTACTAGGCCGCTCGTACGCGAAAGGAAACATCATGGCTAAAGATTCCAGCTTCGACGTCGTGTCCGAGGTCAACATGCAAGAGGTCGACAACGCCTTCCAGCAGACCACGCGCGAGATTTCCCAGCGGTATGACCTTAAGGATTCCGGCGCCACGATCGAGCTTTCGAAGGGCGACAAGCTCTTTACGATCAACGCCCCGGCCGACTTTGTCTCCAAGCAGATTGTCGACGTGCTGAGCTCCAAGCTCATCAAGCGCGGCATCGACCTCAAGGCTGTCTCGTGGGATGCTCCGCAGGCGGCATCGGGCGGCACCGTGCGCGTGCTCGGCCATATCGTCGAGGGTATCGACCAGGCGACCGCCAAGAAGATCAACAAGGACATCAAGGATCAAAAGCTCAAGGTCAAGGTGACCATCGAGGCCGACAAGCTGCGTGTTTCCTCTGCTTCGAAGGACGCGTTGCAGACCGTGATCCAGTTCCTGCGCGACCAGGACTACGGCCAGCCGCTGCAGTTCACCAACTACCGCTAATATCAATCGAAAGGACCGCTCTCCAACATGGATACACCGTTGGGCTCCGTGCTCTACATCACCCTCGGGTGCGCTAAGAACGAGGTTGACACCGACCGCATGCGTTCTCTTTTGACCGCCGCGGGCTACGAGGAGGCATTCGACCCTCAGGATGCCGATATCGCCATCGTCAATACATGCTCGTTCCTCGCCTCCGCAACGTCCGAGAGCATCGAGACCACGCTCGAGCTCGCCAACGAGGTTCAGGACGGCGTTCGTTCTTGCCCCATCGTCATGTGCGGCTGCGTGCCGTCGCGCTATGGCGATGACCTGCCTGACGAGCTGCCCGAGGTCGCTGCCTTTGTGAAGGCCGACGAGGAAGATGGCATCGTGGCGGTCATCGATGGCGTGCTGGGTGTCGAGCGTGAGATTGCAGCCTATATCCCGCAGGTCAAACGTACCGTCGAGGGTGCTGTCGCCTACGTCAAGATTTCCGATGGCTGCAACCGCTTCTGCAGCTTCTGCATGATTCCCTACATCCGCGGCCGCTATCATTCGCGCAATGCCGAGAGCATCATCTCCGAGGTGCGCGACCTGGTTGCCGGCGGTGTGCGCGAGATCGTGCTGATCGGCCAGGACACGGGCATCTGGGGTACCGACTTTGCCGACGAGGACGTCGCCGATGGCTCGCCGCGCAATCTGGCGCAGCTGCTGCGTGCCGTCGCCGAGGCCGTGCGCCCGCACAACGTCTGGGTCCGCGTGCTCTATCTGCAGCCCGAGGGCATGACTGACGAACTCATCGAGACGATTCGCGATACGCCCGAGGTGCTGCCCTATATCGATATCCCCGTGCAGCACTGCGACGCGCGCATTCTCAAGGCCATGCGTCGCTCCGGTTCGCGCCAGGAGCTCGAGGATCTGTTCCGCGACCTTCGCGAGCGCATCCCCGGCATCGTGATTCGTTCCACGGCCATGGTCGGCTTCCCGACCGAGACCGACGACGAGTTCCGCGATCTTATCGACTTTATGGACACCGTCGGCTTTGACTACACGAGTGTCTTTGCCTACTCGCAGGAGGAGGGCAGCCTGGCCGCTAAGATGGAGGGTCAGGTCGACGAAGAGGTCAAGCTCGAGCGCGCCCAGGAGGCCATGGACCTGGCCGAGTCGCTCGGTTTTGCCGCCACCGCCGCACATGTGGGTGAGCGCGCCCAGGTAATCGTCGACGGTATCGAAGAGACCGAGGATGGCGCCGAGCTGATCGGCCATGCCTGGTTCCAGGCGCCCGATTCCGATGGCGCGGTGCATCTGGACGCCAGCGAGGCGTCCGTGGGCGATATTCTGACCGTCGAGTTTACCGATAGCTTCTGCTATGAGCTTATCGGTCATGTTGTGGAGTAGGAGAGCGTCGTGGCTAACGAGAGCAATAAGGAACTGACGAGTGTCTGGACGCCCGCCAACATCGTGACGTGCGTGCGCATCGTCTTTATCCCGGTGTTCATGATCGTGTCGGCGCTTTCTCACACGAGTGTTGCCGGTACGGATTGGAGCACCTTTGACGGTCCGCTCGCCGACGCTGCCTTCATTCTGTATGTGATCCTGTCGTGCACCGATAAGGTCGACGGTTATCTGGCACGCTCGCGCAACGAGATCACCGATTTCGGCAAGTTCTTGGACCCCATCGCCGACAAGCTGCTGGTGTTCTCGGCCCTGCTGTTGTTCTTGGATTTTGGCGCCGTAACCGTGTGGTCCGTGTTTATTATCCTGTTCCGCGAGCTGCTGGTGAGCGCCCTACGCATGGTTGCGAGTGCGGCCGGCGTGGTTGTTGCGGCCGATAAGCTCGGCAAGTACAAGACGGCAACCACGATGGTCTCCATCTGCGGTTACCTGTGCGTTTTTGCTATGGCCGGCTTGCACCTTGGCCCGGTGGCGCTGACGCTCGGCATCTACTCGGTGTCGCGCTTCCTGTATGCCGTTGCCGTTGTCTTGACCGTTATCTCGGGCGCCCAGTACTTCTGGAACTGCCGCAAGATCGTCTTTTCGGTCTAGGTCCTGGTGGGTATGACGGTCTCTTTTGAGCAGATTTCCGCACACAATGAGGAGCTGGCGCGCGATATTGTCGAGCGCGCGAGCGCTCGGGGCGTGACGGTTTCGACGGCTGAGTCGCTTACGGCGGGTATGATCGCCTCGACGATTGCGGATATCCCGGGCGCCTCGGCGGTGTTGCGTGGCGGTGCGGTGACTTACTGCGATGAGATTAAGCATCGCGTTCTTGGTGTTGAGCAGGAGACGCTCGACCGCTATACCGCGGTGTCGCATCAGACCGCGCGCGAGATGGCGGTGGGTTCGCTGGAGCTGTACCAGAGCGATATTGCAGTGAGCGCAACGGGTTATGCCGGCCCCGGCGGTGGCACTGAGGGCGATCCGGCGGGCACTTTCTATATTGGCTGGGCGTATCGCGCGGCTTATGGGGAAGTCCCGGTTGTGGACTCTGTGCGCTGCCACTATGAGGGCGACCGTTCGTGTGTTCGTGCCCATGCGGTCGCGGAGGCATTGGGGCGCATTGCCCTTGTGCTCAACTCTATGGAATAGACGTGTTTTAAGGGGCCTCCGGGCCCCTTAATTGTGGAGATAGGGACTTCTGACAAATTTAGCGTTTGTGCTGGTTATAGATGTATTCTTGCCTTCTTTGTTCTTATTTGGCCCTGTGTGGTCAAGCATTTGGTCAGTGTTTGGTCGGCGTTTGGTTGGGTTTTGGAAAGACTGCCTGCATATGATTGGCCTGAACGGTTGACCACGAACAGCCGTTCGTTTATTATCGATGCAGGTTGTTAAGAGGAGGGCTATTCATGGCCAAGAATTCAGGTCCCGTACGTACCGTTCATGCTCGCACGACGGGTAAAGAGCGCGATGAGATGATCGCCACCACCAAGGCCGAGATCGAGAAGAAATTCGGCCAGGGTTCCATCATGAGGTACGGCGACGGTGGCCCCGAGCTCGAGGTCGAGGCCATTCCCACGGGCGCCCTGGCCCTCGATGCCGCGCTGGGTATCGGCGGCGTGCCGCGCGGCCGTATCGTCGAGATTTACGGTCCTGAGTCCTCCGGTAAGACGACGCTTTCGCTCGAGATCCTGGCCGAGGCCCAGGCAATGGGTGGCGTTGTGGCATTTATCGATGCCGAGCACGCGCTTGATCCCACGTATGCCGCGCGCATCGGCGTGGATATCGACGAGGTACTGATTTCCCAGCCCGATACGGGTGAGCAGGCGCTCGAGATTGTTGACATGCTCGTGCGTTCCGGCGCCATCGATGCTATCGTCGTCGACTCCGTCGCCGCGCTGACCCCGCGTGCCGAGATCGAGGGAGAAATCGGCGACACTACGGTCGGTCTTCAGGCTCGCCTGATGAGCCAGGCGCTCCGCAAGCTCGCCGGCTCGCTGTCCAAGTCCAACACGACGTGCATCTTCATTAACCAGCTGCGTGAGAAGATCGGCGTCATGTTCGGCAACCCCGAGACCACGACGGGCGGCCGCGCCCTTAAGTTCTTCTCTTCGGTGCGTATCGACATTCGCCGTATCGACAGCATTAAGCTTAAGGACGAGGTTATCGGTAACCGCGTGCGCGCCAAGGTCGTTAAGAACAAGGTGGCAGCTCCGTTCCGTTCTGCTGAGTTCGACATCATGTACGGTACGGGCATCTCTAAGGAGGGCTCGATTCTGGACATGGCTGTCGAGTGCGGCATCTGCAAGAAGATGGGCTCCTGGTTTGCCTATGGCGAGGACAAGCTCGGCAACGGTCGCGAGGCCGCCAAGGCGTTCCTGCGCGAACACCCCGATTGCGCTGACGAGATTGAGCATAAGGTCCGCCTTGCCTGCGGACTTGAGTTTGATGACGATGCTCCGTCCGAGGTCGAGCTGACCGATCAGCCTGCGCCTGAGGAGTTTGACGAGCTTTACGCCATCGATGGTTCCGCCATGCTCGATGATGACGACGAGTAGCGGTTACGCTCATGTCGTATACGGTGACCGAGGCCACGGTCGTCTTTCCCGATAAGAAGGCGGCCTCCTCGTTCTCGAGCGGGTGTGCGTCCAAAAAGCCTTGCGCACATATCGATTGTGAGCTTGAGGGCGGTTTTGAGCGGTCCGTTTGGATTCCCGTGCGGGTCGCGCGCCTGTATGTCAAAAAACGCCCCGATCTGCCCTGCGATTGGGATAACTTTCGTGAGGCGGTGCAGCTCATCGAGCGTAAATGTGCGCTTACCATGGTGACCGAGATGTTATCGCGCCGCGACCATGCGACGGGTGAGGTCCGTGACAAGCTGGCTCGCTACGGCTTTCACCAGCCCGCGATCGATTTCGCCGTCGAGCGCGCCACCGAGTATCACTTTTTAGACGAGAACCGCTTTTGCTCGTACTTTATCGAGGAGCGCAAGCGGCGCGGTTGGGGACAGCGCAAAATCGAGACCGAGCTCAAGCGCCGTCATGTCGTGCTCGATGACATTCCCGGTTATCCCGAGGATTATTTTGCCGTCGAAGACGATTTGGCTCGTGCGTCAGCCCTGCTTGCCAAGCGGCGTGTTCCAGAGACGCGCGGATTCGAAAAACTGGTTCGGTTTTTGATGGGCAAGGGCTTCTCGTATCACATCGCCGCCGATGCCGTTAAGGTACGTCTCGATGCCGAACGCGAGGAATGTGCAGTTTAGGCGTATGCGCTTTGTGGCCCTGCCGTTCACCGCGTTTTAGCCGCCGTGCTGGGGCCATTTATTTGACAGTTGTTGTGGTTCAACGTACGATAAACACTGTCATTTGCTTTGTGATATGTGCTCATCTGTGATGAGTTTGTTTATATGTTTATCTGTATCCGACCCGCATAAGCTGCGCCCATATTACTCAAATGTCGCGAGCCGTTCGTAAGGATGGTTCGCTTTGTTGTGTAACGAATCCATAAAAAGGAGTGAGCATGCCTATCATCGCAGCGCTCGTTGGCATCGTTTTGGGTGCCATCGCCGCCATTGCCTACATGCGCACCGCCAAGCAGGGTAGTCTTCACGAGGCCGACGAAAAGATCCAGTCGGCACACGCACAGGCTGAGTCCCTGATCGGTGATGCTAAGCGTCAGGCCGAGACCCTCAAAAAAGAGGCTCTGCTTGAGGCTAAAGAGGAGATCATCAAGAACAAGCAGGCCGCCGAGGCCGAGGACAAGCAGCGTAAGAGCGAGATTCGTACGCTCGAGAACCGTGTGATGCAGCGCGAGGAGTCCCTTGATCGCCGAAACGACGCTCTCGACAAGCGTGAGCACCAGCTGTCCAGCCAGGCCGGTCAGGTCGAGAAGCGCTCCCGCGAGCTTGAGGAGCTCTGCGCCAAGCAGACCTCCGAGCTCGAGCGTATCGCCGACCTGACCCGCGAGGACGCCCACAAGGAGCTCCTCGATAAGGTTCGCGGCGAGGTCACCCACGAGGCTGCCACGATAATTCGCGAGTCCGAGCAGCAGGTTCGCGCCGAGTGCCACAAGACCGCCCAGGAGATTCTGTCCCTGGCGATTCAGCGCTGCGCTGCCGACCACACAGCCGAGGTCACCGTTACCTCCGTGCACATTCCCTCTGATGACCTCAAGGGCCGTATCATCGGTCGCGAGGGTCGCAACATCCGGACCTTCGAGCAGGTTTCCGGCGTCAATCTCGTGATCGACGACACGCCTGAGACCGTCGTTCTTTCGAGCTTCGACCCGGTCCGTCGTGAGACCGCCCGTGTTGCCCTCGAGAACCTCATCGCCGACGGCCGAATTCACCCCGCCCGCATTGAGGAGATGTATCACAAGGCTGCCGACCTGGTTCAGCAGCGCGTGCGCGAGGCTGGCGAGCAGGCTGCCTTTGATACCGGTATCCACGACCTGCACCCCGAGATCGTCAAGACCCTTGGTGCCCTGCGCTACCGTACCTCGTTTGGTCAGAATGTGCTTCAGCACTCCCTCGAGGTTTCCGATCTGTGCGGCGTGATGGCTTCCGAGCTTGGCC
>CATVQO010000061.1 GCA_958346165.1 uncultured Collinsella sp.
CAGCACTCCCTCGAGGTTTCCGATCTGTGCGGCGTGATGGCTTCCGAGCTTGGCCTGGACGTTGTGACCGCTAAGCGCGCCGGCCTGCTGCACGACCTGGGCAAGGCAATCGACCACGACGTCGAGGGCCCGCATGCCGTCATCGGCGCCGAGCTTGCCCGCCGTTATGGCGAGAAGCCCGTTATCGTTCACGCTATCGAGGCTCACCATGCCGATGTCGACCCCAACACGGTGCTCGATGTCCTGGTACAGGCCGCCGATGCCGTCTCCGCCTCTCGCCCCGGTGCCCGTCGCGAGTCTGCCGAGAACTACATCAAGCGTCTTGAGAAGCTCGAGGAGATTGCCAACTCCCATGAAGGCGTCGAGCGTACCTATGCCATGCAGGCTGGTCGCGAGGTCCACGTCATGGTTCAGCCGGACAAGATCTCCGATGCCCAGTCCACGGTCCTGGCTCACGATATCGCCCATCAGATCGAGGAAGAGATGGAGTATCCCGGTCAGGTGCGCGTCGTCGTGATTCGCGAGAGCCGCGCTGTCGATATCGCTAAATAACATGAGCGACGCGAACGAGCTCATCTCATTTATCGCGTCGATGTCGGGGGAGGGCAACCTTCGCATCGAGGAGAACCTTGGCGAGGGGTATGTCCGCCTCCGCGTTTCGGAGGCCGAGCGGCGCCAGGCAAAACACGACATTCAGCATGTCGAGGATATCGTCATCGAAATGCTCCGTAATGCTCGCGATGCCGGCGCCGACAAGGTCTATCTCGCCACGACCAAGGAAGATGGCGTCCGCACGCTTGTCTTTCTGGATAACGGTTCGGGCGTTCCGCAGGATATGCAAGAGCGAATCTTCGATGCCCGCGTTACCTCCAAGCTCGAGAGCATGAAGATGGACCGTTGGGGCGTTCACGGTCGTGGCATGGCATTGTTTTCGATCAAGCAGAACACCGACGAGGCCCGTGTGGTCACGTCCGGCGTCGATCTTGGTTCAGCCTTTAAGGTGAGCGTTGCAGCCGACCGCCTCAGTGAGCGTGCCGATCAGTCCAGCTGGCCCCAGGCCGTCAAGGATGAGGACGGACGTTATGTCTGTGCTCGCGGCCCGCATAATATTATTCGCGCTGCCTGTGAGTTTGCGCTCGAGGAGCTGCGTGGTTGCGATGTCTATCTTGGTTCTCCGTCTGAGATTGCCGCGACCCTTTATGCTCAGGCGTCAAGTCGGCTCGATACGTCTCGTCTCCTGTTTATTGATGACGAGAGCGAGCTTCCGGTTGTCGATCGTTTAGGCCTTGCCTCTGATGCCGAGGACTTTATTCGTATCTGCTCGGGTTTGGGTCTTGAGATGTCCGAGCGCACGGCACATCGCATTTTGGCAGGGCAGATTAAGCCCGTTCGCGGTGTGACCGCGCGTCTGCTGCGCGAGCGTGATTCCTCCTCGCATGCGCCGGCTCCTGTCGATCTCGCGAAGGATCGTCGCGGGCTTCGTATTGCCAAGGATGACATGGCACAGTTTTCGCGTGCTGTGGAGCGCGACTTTAATGACCTTGCCGCCCGGTACTATCTCAACCTTTGCGGCGACCCAAAGATTCGCGTTTCGCGTGATCGAATCACTGTGACCTTCGATCTTGCCAAAGAGGAATAGTGCCTTTACCGAGTCCACTCGGTACGATACAGTTATTGCAGTTAAAACGTACTTTTAAACGCAGGAGTTTCTTCATGGATTGCCTGAAGGTATCAAGCAAATCATCGCCCGCGTCCGTTGCCGGCGCCATCGCCGGCATGGTCAAGGATGGTGTGCCCGTCAACATTCAGTGTGTCGGCGCCGGTGCGGTCAACCAGGCCATAAAGGCTGTGGCTATCGCGCGCGGTTTTTTGATTCCAACCGGTTTTGATATTTCCTGCGCGCCCGTGTTCTCCGACATCCTTATTAACGGGGAGTCGCGCACGGCCATCCGTCTTTCTATTTACGTTCACCAGATCAATCGAGCTGCTATGGATAACGTCGTCATGGATGATGTTAAGCCTGTGGCATAGCTTCTGCTTGCCTCGATTCGCCCCCCCCTCTCTCCATCGTTAGGACTTATGCACATGGACCAGCGTTCCGTACGCGATATTCTTGCCGGTAAAACCTACTTTATCCGCACCTTTGGCTGCCAGATGAATCAGCACGACTCTGAGCGCGTGAGCGGTCTGCTCGATTCGTATGGTTGCCTCATGGCGCTCGATCCCGAGCATGCCGATATTGTTGTCTTCATGACATGCTGCGTGCGCGAGGCCGCCGATACTCGCCTGTACGGTCAGTGCAACTCTTGTAAGAGCCTCCCGCCCTCACCCTCGGGCAAGCGTGTGGTTGCCGTTGGTGGTTGCATCGCGCAGCGCGATGGCGAGGGCCTGCTCACCAACGTCGATAACGTCAATGTCATCTTTGGTACGCATTCCATCGCACATGTGGCCGAGCTCATTGCCGAGGCGTTCCTTGATGGCAAGCGTCATATCCGCACCAATGAGCATGAGGATACGGATGCCATGAGCATGCCGTGGCATCGCGAGACCCAGTATCACGCCTGGGTGCCCATTATGACGGGCTGCAATAATTTCTGTACCTATTGCATCGTGCCGTACGTGCGCGGTCGCGAAAAGAGCCGCCCCTTCGAGGAAATTGTCGACGAGGTGACCGGTTTGGTGCGCCAGGGCGTGCGCGAGATTACGCTGCTGGGCCAAAACGTTAACTCATATGGTCGCGATCTGTTTGGCAAGCCGCGTTTTGCCGATCTGCTGCGTGCCGTGGGTGATACGGGTGTGGAGCGCATCTTCTTTACCTCTTCTCATCCTAAGGATCTGCTGCCCGAGACCATCGACGCCATGGCCGAGACGCCCGCCGTCATGCCGCAGCTTCACTTGGCCGTTCAGTCGGGCTCCACGCGTATCCTCAAAGAGATGAATCGCCGTTATACACGCGAGGACTATCTGGGCCTGGTCGATCGCATTCGCAACCGCATGCCCGATATCGCGCTCTCGACCGATATTATCGTTGGCTTCCCGGGCGAGACTGAAGAGGACTTTGAGCAGACGCTCTCACTTGCCGAGACGGTCCGCTATGCTCAGGCCTATACCTTCATCTATTCCAAGCGCGCCGGTACCCCGGCCGCAGAGATTGACGATCCTACGCCGCATGAGGTTATTCTCGAGCGTTTCAACCGCCTGGTTAAGGTTATCGAGACTACGGCACACGAGTATAACCAGGGTGAGCTTCATACTGTGGTGCCGGCGCTCATTGAGGGAACGAGTAAAAAGAACGACGCGGTCCTGCTGGGCAAGAGTCCCAAGAATCAGACCGTGCATGCGCCTATCCCCGAGGGTTACAGCATCGATCAGCTTGTTGGCAAGATCGTTGATGTTGACGTTGACGTTGCCAAGACCTGGTATTTGTCCGGCTCCGTTGTGGGCGAGCCGCGCTAATGGTTTCTCCCAGGGCAGGACTTTCCGCCGTTGCGATCGTCGGTCCGACGGCGGTTGGTAAGAGTGATGTTGCCGACCGTTTGGCAGCTCGTCTTTCGTCCGAAGTGCTGTCGTGCGATGCGATGCAAATCTATCGCGGCATGGACATCGGTACCGCAAAGATGGCGCCCGATGAGTGTACGGTGCCGCTGCGTCTCGTCGACATTGTAGAGCCGGGTGTGGCATATTCTGCTGCGCTTTATCAGGCTGACGCTCGCGCGCATGTTGAACGTCTCCTTGGTTCGGGTTGCCTGCCGGTTTTTTGCGGAGGTACGGGGCTGTATCTCAAGGCCGCCCTCGATGAAATGGACTTTCCTTCGGGTGAACTTGAGGACGATCGTCGTATGGGCTATCAGGAGCTTGCCGAGCGTATTGGCGAGGAAGAGCTGCATGCCCTGCTTGCCGAGCGCGACCCAGAATCGGCTGCTGTTATTCATCCCCATAATGTGCGCCGTGTGATTCGTGCGCTCGAGATGCATGATGATGGTATCTCCTATGCACAGCAAAAAAGTCAGTTTAGTGTTCCGCGCGAGCATTATCATGCTCTATGGTTTGGTCTGACGCGTAATCGCGAGGTGCTCTACGAGCGCATTAACCTGCGCGTCGATCTGATGTTTGAGCAGGGTCTTGTCGATGAGGTTCGCGGTCTTATGGACCAGGGGCTGGGAGATGCCCTGACTTCGATGCAGGCAATTGGCTATAAAGAGATCATTGATGCTTTCAATGGCGTGATTTCTATGGATGAGGCTCGCGAACTCATCAAGATGCGTTCGCGTCGCTATGCCAAACGTCAGCTTTCGTGGTTTAAGCGCGATGATCGCATCGTGTGGTTTGATATGGACGAGTTTACGATCGATGAGGTCGTTGAGGACATCCTGCATCGTATTGAGGCTGCCTAATGGCCCGTTTCCCCCTTGTTCCCACGGCACCCGAGCCCGAGCGTGCCATATTAGTTGGTGTTGAGTGGCGCGACAATGCATGGCCGCTCGATCGTTCGCTTGACGAGCTTGAGCGCCTGGCCCATACGGCTGGCGCCCAGTGCGTGGCGCGTTTGTCACAGCGTCTGGTTAAGCCGTATCCAAAATCGTTTATCGGTTCCGGTAAGGTTGAAGAGCTGTGCGGCCTGGTGCATCGCATGGATGCCGATGTCGTTATTTTTGACGACGACCTGACCCCCTCGCAGCAATCCTATTTGGAGAAAGCCGTGGGCGAGCCGGTAAAGATTATCGATCGTACAGCACTGATCTTGGATATCTTTGGCCTGCATGCTCAGACGCGTGAGGGACGCCTACAGGTACAGCTGGCGCAGCTTCAATATCTGTTGCCTCGTCTGCGTGGCATGTGGAGCCATCTTGCCAAGGAGCAGACGCGCGGCGGCATCGGTTCGCGCTTTGGCCAGGGCGAAAGCCAGCTCGAGGTTGACCGTCGCTTGATTCGCAATAAGATTGCCGCGCTTCGTCGTGAGCTCAAGCAGGTTGAACAGCGTCGCGATGTCCAGTCCAAGAGCCGCATTGAGTCACCGGCGTTTCGCGTCGCGTTAGCCGGTTATACCAATGCCGGTAAATCGACGTTGCTCAATCGCCTGACCGGCTCTACGGTACTTTCGCAGGACAAGCTGTTTGCTACGCTCGACCCGACGACGCGTTCGTATCGCCTGCCCGGCGGTCGCGGCATGACGATTACCGATACCGTTGGCTTTATTCAAAAGCTACCGCATGGTCTCGTTGATGCCTTTAAGTCCACGCTGTCTGAGGTTCTTGGTGCCGATCTGATCCTTAA
Source organism: uncultured Collinsella sp. (assembly GCA_958346165.1). The sequence goes on from CATVQO010000061.1 coordinate 5,275, forward strand.
AGTTGTGGATGCCTCTGACGAGGACTACGAGCGCCAGCTCGAGGCAGTCGATCGCGTTCTTGACGAGATCGGTGCTGGCGAGCGTTTGACGCTTACGGTGTTCAATAAAATCGATCTTCTCGATAGCGTTGATCGCCTGAGCTTCCGTCGTCGCTATCCCGAGGCCGTGCTGTTCTCGGCCCAGTCGGGCGAGGGACTCGACGATTTCGTCGACCGTATTGCTCGTGAGGCGGCTGCTACCGATGTGTTGCTCTCTGCTGATATCCCGTATCGCGAGGGCGCCCTCATTACGCTGGTGCATGAGCAGGGAACCCTTTTGCACGAGGAATATCTTGAGGACGGCGTTCGTATTGTGGCGAAGCTACCGGCCCGTATCGCGCCGCGGCTCGAGCGTTATCGCACCGAGTAGACGAGCTCCAAAATGCCTAGAATGATGGGCTGATGCAGCAGATAAAAGGGGAGTGCATGACGTCCAAGGCTGGCGAGCGCCGGGACGGGATTGGCGTAGGCCCAGCTAGGGACGGTCTTATCGATTCCCTGCGCTATATGTGCGGCGAAGTATCCTGCAAGATACATAAAGATAAACGGGATGATGGGGTAGTAATCGCCTGAAACAAACCCAGAGCTCGGAAATCCCAGCCACGCCAGGTAGGGGACAGGATAGATCGTTTTGGGGATACTCCAGGTGAGGGCGAACAACACAAGGCATAGGGATATGCCCCATCTCGCCGATATCTTCTTAAGGACGGGATCGGTCAACGCCACGATGCCGGTACATGCGGCCATGCAGTAGATGATGCCAAAATTAACCGAATCGTCGACTGAGACAAGTGTTGTTGCCAACCAGACGACGAGTGCTGCTAAGGCGTATTTGGCGGCACGTTTGATATTGTTGCGCGAAAGAGTGCACATCCAACCCGCGATAAATAAAAATACCCAGCTGATGCTGGCGCGCCAGATGTCTTGAAAGACAGTCTGGGTAAACCAGGGCATATCCCAGTCGTACAGGTAGGCGAGATCGTAGCAAGCGTGAAAACCTGCCATTGAAATCATCGTAAACCCGCGGACGGTATCAAAGATGGTGATGCGTTTTTGCATTACGAGAACCGGCGCATCAAGCCGACGACTTTGCCCAAGATAACGGGATTCGTTGCATAGATAGGCTCCATGGTGTCATTCTCGGGCTGCAGGCGTACGCGTCCCTGCTCCTTGTAGAACGTCTTGACGGTCGCTGAACCATCAATCATGGCCACGACAATTTCGCCGTTCATGGCACACTTTTGTTCACGGACGATGATGTAATCGCCATTGAAGATGCCGACATTGATCATTGAGCTCCCATGCACCTCAAGGATAAAGGAACCCTGATCGGTGGCGATTTCGGTCGGGATAGTAAAAGTGTCTTCGATATTCTGCTCGGCCAGAATGGGAATCCCAGCCGCGACGCGACCAACGAGCGGTAGCGAGACCGTTCCGCGAGGTGCGGTGGGCTCGTCAGATTTAGAAATTGAGACAGAGGAACCGTCCTCGTTAAAGAGTTCCAGGGCGCGCGGTTTGGTGGCATCGCGCTTGAGTAGCCCGCGCGCCTCCAGGGCAGAGAGATGGGCGTGCACGGTGCTGGGGGAGGAAAGGCCCACGGCAGAAGCCATCTCGCGCACGCTGGGCGGATAACCCTTCTCCTGCTGATATTCCTTGATGAAGTCGTAAATTTGCTGCTGACGCTTGGTAATTTTGCGAGCCATCAGGGCATCCTCTCTACCCATGTCAAACAAATGTTCGAATTTTGCTTGACAGGAACAACTGTTCGAAGATAATAATAACCGAACATTCGTTCTCGCGCTAGATATTTTTGTCCGCGCGGCTTGATAAAACTGTTCTCAGCAAAACACGCGAGAGGAGAACATGATGAACGCAACGAATATGGTCCAGGGAAACCTCGCCCTTAAGCTCGAGACGCCTGCCGCGCCCGCTTTTACTGTTGTCAAGGGTGGACGTTCCGGTTATCAGCCTTTGCCCGTAAAGTCTGCTTGCACTCAGTATGCTGTTGCCGCGCCGACTCCCGCTGCCCTGAAGGTCTCGACGATTGTTGCCGTCGCCGTTTCGCTCACGCTCTTTTTTGTCCTCGCTACGTCTGTCTTTAGCGCTCGTCACGCCGCGTATGCCGAGTCCGTTTCCAACGTTACCTACGAGACCATTCGCGTTCAGCCTGGTGATTCTCTTTGGTCGCTTGCCGAGGAATATCCAATCGAAGGCCTTTCCACGCAAGAGACTTCCGACATGATCCGTATCGTCAATCATCTGGAGCATGGTTCGCTCGCCGCCGGTGCGCATCTTAAGGTTCCTGCTCGTTCGTAATCATTATCGCGCTGCGCATGGTACCCTTGTTATCGTTTAAGAGGAGGTACCATGCGCTGTCC
>CATVQO010000062.1 GCA_958346165.1 uncultured Collinsella sp.
ATGTTGTCATCGTCCTCGACGTAATAGATCATGTTGAACCCCTTTGCGGCCGGCATGACCGCATCTTAACCCTAAAGGTACCTTTACTAGATGGTATCAGCCAAAACGCCCCGTCAAATAATCCGCCGTGCGCGGATCGGTCGGATTCTTGAAGAGTTGCGCGGTGGGCGCGTGCTCCACCAGCTCACCCAGCAAAAAGAATGCGACCGAATCGGAGATACGCGCCGCCTGCTGCATATTGTGCGTAACGACCACGAGCGTGCAGGTCTCTTTGAGCTCGCAGGCCAGCTGCTCCACCACCAGCGTCGATACGGGATCGAGTGCCGAGGTCGGCTCGTCCATCAGCAGAATGTCGGGCTGCACGGCAAGTGCGCGGGCGATGCACAGGCGCTGCTGCTGGCCGCCCGAAAGACCCAGACCCGACTCTTTGAGCTTGTCCTTGGCCTCGTCCCACAGGGCGGCGCGTCGCAGGGAGTCTTCGACCAGCTCGTCGAGCACGACGCGATCGCGCACACCCATACCGCGCGGCCCATAGGCGACGTTGTCGTAGATGCTCATGGGAAACGGGTTGGGGCGCTGGAACACCATGCCCACGCGCTGGCGAAGGCGGCAGATGTCGTAGTCGCCCAGGATATCTTGACCATCGAGCGCAATCTTGCCCTCGATTCGGCAGTCCTTGATGCCGTCGTTCATGCGGTTAAAGCAGCGCAGCAACGTGGACTTTCCGCAGCCCGAAGGCCCGATGAACGAGGTAATCTGCTTGTCGCGGATCTTGATATTCACATCCTTGAGCGCATGGTGGTCGCCATAGAACAGGTCGAGGCCCTCAACATCGATTCGCGTCGGCGAGGCGGCAAGATCCTCTGCCGTGGGGCGAGTCGCATCCCCAACCTCGCGCTCGTGCGCGGCCTCGGCCTGCGCTTTCATGAGTTCTTCAAGCTCCGTGGGCTCCACAGCCGCAGCAGCCGTCATACCGCATACCTCCACATCGATATCAATTCAGCAGTATCGATAGTAGGAATCGCGGCTCATATGCACGTGAGCGCATTGTCAAGTGTTTGTAAGGGCACGCTGGCTATGCGGCGGGCAGCTCGATGGTGAATATCGTGTGTTCGGGCGTCGATTCACATGCAACGGTACCGCCGTGCGCGCATACGATCTCCTTGGCGATGGCAAGCCCCAGTCCAGCGCCGCCGCGATTGGTCGCACGCGCCGCATCCAGGCGATAGAACTTCTCAAAGATCACCTTGAGCTTAGCCGCAGGGATGGGATCGCCCTGATTGATAAAGCGCACGCGCACGCCACCGCCGTCCCGGCGTCTGGCCTCGATCGTGATGGTCGAGCCCTCATAGCTATAGGCAATAGCGTTTTTCATGATGTTGTTGAACACGCGAGCCATTTTGTCGCCATCCACGAGCACCGTCAGGTCCTCGCGAATATCAACTTGGACTTCCTTATGCTGCTCGTTGAGGATGGGATAGAACTCGTCAGTCACCTGAGCCAGCAGCAACCCCAGATCAACATAGCCGCGCGTGAGCACGATATCGTGGAAGTCAAAACGCGTGATATCGAAGAACTCTTCGATGAGCGTATCGAGCCGGTGCGCCTTGTCGAGCGCCACGCCCGTAAAGTGCGCACGTTGCTCAACCGGCAGCTCGGGAGCCTCTTGCAGCAGCGAAAGATAGCCCACCACACTGGCAAGCGGGGTGCGTAGGGCATGTGCCAAGTACGTGACCAAATCGTCCTTGCGATGCGACTCGTCACGCAGAGCTTGCTGCACCTTGCGCTCACGGTCACGCACGCGGTTAAGGGCGCCCTCGACCTCCAAGAAGTCGCCGTCGATGTTATCCCAGGTGTCGGGGTGATCGATCAGGCGATCTTGAATACGAGCGGCCAGCACACAATCGGCATGCTGCTCGCCCTGCTCGTAGCCCTGGTAGTACAGGGCGCGGCCACACAAGAACAGCACGCACGCTGCAAGCGCCAGCACAAAGCCAAGCATGTTGAATACAAAGCCGGCATCGAACAGCACCGGCCCTTCGATGCCGCCGAGCGCCATGGCGCCAATCGCCAACGTCATGGCCCACGCGGCGCCGCCAATCACCACGCAGCGGCACACGATCTTAAATCGATCGATCAGCAAAAAGCCGACAAGCAGCACCGCCAAGATTCCGACGATGTTGTCGATGCCAATCAGCAGCAGGCTCAGCAAAAAGAGCAGCACCGTTGCAAGCGCGCGGTTGTCGACGACCGACCTCACGTATTCAAAGAGCCGATCGGGCACCTCGAACGCTTGCCTATCGTCTTTTGTCATATCAAGATCCTCACAAGCGAAAAGCGTTATTCGATGATGTAGCCGACGCCCCAGACGTTTTTGATAAAGCGTGGCTTTTGTGCGTCGTCGCCGATCTTTTCACGCAAGTGGCGAATATGCACCATCACCGTATTGTTGGAGCCGGGCATAAAGTCCTCGTTCCACACCGCGCGGAACAGGTCCTCCACGGCCACCACGCTGCCGCGATGCTCGACCAGATACAGCAAGATTGAATACTCGGTGGGCGTGAGGCGAACCGGTGAACCGTCCACCGTCACGGAACGAGCATCGCGGTTGATCTCCAAGCCGTCGAGCTGGAGGGTCGGCGACTCGGCCGCCTGTGCGCGGCTACCGTAGCTGGTGTAGCGGCGAAGCTGAGCGTGCACGCGCGCGATGAGCTCCAGAGGACGAAACGGCTTAACCACGTAATCGTCCGCGCCAAGCGAAAGGCCCTCGATCTTGTCTTGCTGGGCATCGCGCGCCGTCAGCATGATCACGGGATAGGTATGGCTGGAACGGATCGTACGCAGCAGCTCAAAGCCATCGATATCGGGCAGCATGACATCCAGCAGCGCCAGATCGAACTCCTGCTCCAAGATTGCCTTGGCAGCATCGGCCCCGCTATAGGCAATCTGGACATCAAAGCCCTCTTTTGTAAGGTAGATACCAACCAAGTCGGCGATGGCCTTTTCGTCATCAACTACCAAAATGCGCTCGTTCATGCGTGCTCCTCTCGCGCTCCATTATGCCCGAGGGGGCGCCCGTCACACACAACAAGCGTGGGTGATTAAGTCGGCCTTAAGCACCCTTGTGCCCGTTCGGGCGCGGATGTGGGCCACGCACGCACGCGATGATCGCCGACGCCGGCAAACGATATACTCTTGTTCCAGAAGAGACCATCCCGTCGAAAGCGAAATCCGTGAAGTCCCTCACCTCTTTTGCAAAGCGCTCAGCCCAGCTTGCCGCCGGCTTTGTCTGCGCTATCGCCCTTGCCGCTGGCGTGCCCACCGTCGCCGGCGCCCAAGTGCTTACGACCGACAATGTTTGCGGCAAAACCGCCGATGCGCGCGGCATCACGGCCGAAAACCTGCCCGATATCGATGCGACCAATGCCCTCGTCATGGGCAAAGACGGCACCGTCTACTATGGGCGCGGCGCCGATGAGCAGGTCAAAATTGCCTCGATCACCAAGGTCATGACCGCAATCCTAACCGTCGAGAATTGCAAGATGGACGAGAAGGTCACGGTGAGCAACGCTGCAGCCACCGTGGGCAATTCGACCGCCGGCTTGCTCGAAGGCGACAAGCTTACCGTGGAGCAGGCGCTGCGCGGCCTGATGATTCCCTCGGGCAACGACGCCGCCATCGTGCTCGCCGAATATGTGGGCAAGAAGATCGACCCTAAGACCAAAGACGCCGAGGCCACCTTTGTGAAGGCCATGAACGAGCGCGCTAAGAAGCTCGGCTGTACCGGTACGCTTTTTGAAAACCCGCATGGTCTGGACTTTGATGAGTGGGCTGGCGATATGCACTCAACCGCACATGACGTGGCGCTGATGATGCAGGAGGCCATGAAAAACGACACGATCCGCGAGGTCGTAGCGAGCGAGGATTCCTGGATCGAGGTCACGGGCGCCGACGGCACCGACCATTCGCATTCCATGGACACGCATAACTATTTGCTGGGCCAAGATGGCAACATCGGCGGCAAGACCGGCACCACCGACGACGCGGGCTATTGCTTTACGAGCGCCTACAACCGCGACGGCGACGAGATCTACACCGTCGTTTTGAACTCCACCACCACCGACCAGCGCTTTACCGATACCGCAACCCTTGCCAATTGGTACTACGGCCACAAGGTCACGGTCGCGATCGCCAACACGCAGGAAAAGACCGCCAACGGCAACCCGCTTATGGCACGCATTAGCCAGACAGATTGGACGGACAAGACGATCGACGCCACGCTCGCCGACCCCACGGCGCAAGCGACCGTGTTTTCCCTTGCCGGCGAGGTGACCGAAAAGGTTAGCTACGACGATCTTTCGGGCACGGTGCATGTGGGCGACAAGGTGGGCAGCGTTACGCTCAAGCAGGACGGCACCAAGATTGCCGTCGTGGATTTGGTTGCCGACGAGGAAGGCTCGGGGCCGAATCCCATTGAGTGGCTCCTTGTGAAGCTCGACCGCCTGGGCCGCCGCATCGACAACCGCCCACTTGCGGCAGAGAGCGAGACCGTAGCCAAGGCACCCGAGGTGTAGGGCGCAAGAATAATAAGTCCACTGAAAGGAGGCGTCCGAAAGGATGCCTCTTTTTTTGAGGGTTCGAATCCCCAGCTAACATTCTTCTAATTAAAAAAGGGCCCCAAATGGGACCCTTCTTTAAAGTTAAACTGGCGGAGAGCTGGGGATGTCCGGGCATGCTACGCATGCCCTCCGGCTTCAAAGCCTGACGGCTTTTCGCCCACGGGCTACAAACGCTCTCGCGTTTGCTTAACGCCCGTGCCCTCTCGGGTTCGAATCCCCAGCCTCCTTTCTCCGCACAAAAAAGGGCCCCAAATGGGACCCTTCTTCAAATTCGTACTGGCGGAGAGCTGGGGATTCGAACCCCAGATGCCCTTTTGGGGCATACTCGCTTAGCAGGCGAGCACCTTCGGCCTCTCGGTCAGCTCTCCGTAACAGCCGTTCTATAGTAACCAAACAGCCAAGGATGGGCAAGAGGAAATTTTCTAATTGCCTAGCATCCTTTCCTCCTTGGAAGCTTCGCCTACCCCAGCGAACGGTTAAGGGAGCCGAGCTCGTCGTTGCCCATGGTGCGCCACATTTGGAAGATGCAACCGCGTGCCAGGAAAAAGAAGCCGTTGTCGACCAGTTGCACAGCGGCATCTGCCAGCTGATTCGTCACGGCGGACACTGGCGGCAGCTCGAGTCCAGCCTTGCGGATGGTCTCGACCGCCTCCTCGAACGTCGGAGGCTCGCTGACGCCCATCTCATTCATAAGGCTCTGCATTTCTTCCAGCGCGCTGCTGCCCGACTCCTCGCCGCGCGGCACCAGACGGTAACAAGCCAGCGCCAGGTCGAGCTGATCGCAATTCCAATAGGCAAACGCCAAGCGATAGAACAGGTAGCCAATTGCAGAACGATCGCTGGCAATACGTAGGCCGTGGCGCGCCACCTCGATAATCTCGTCAAAGCGCTCCAGACGCGCAAGCACGTTGATGAGCGCAAAGTGCGATTGCATGGACGAGCGCGCCAGATCGTAAAGATGGCGCACCTCGGGCAGCGCTCGTTCAAAGTCCTCTTGCTCGGCGTAAAAGCTGCAGATCTCGTGCTGGGCAAAGTACAGCGCATCGGGCGCACGAAGGATTCGCACAGAGCGGTCTTCTTCCAACACCGGTAGCACCATGCGTACCAGCTGGTTATCGCAAAACTGCGTTTGAACCGGACCTGTCGCCAAAAGCTCGGCGACAGCGCACTTAGCCTCCAACTCCTCGACAAGACGGGAAAAGCCTTCAAAAGCACCTGTACGGTCGACTTTTGCCTGCTCGCGCAATTCAACAACACGGACCACGTATGGGTCGTCGTCCTCTTCCATGACCTCCAACTCGTCAGCCGTATCGGCAAGCAGCAGATCGCGCAGCGCCGGCGGCAGCGTGCGATGGTCATCACGCGGACGAGCATGAACCTCCGCAGGCTCAATCGTCTCCGGAGCGGTTGACTCATACGCCTCAAGCACACGCTTGCACGGCATATCGTCCATGTCCATGCTCTCAAGATCCTTGGCGACAGGCACGCAATCGGCCAGATAGGCCGCGCGCTCAAAGAAATACGTTGCGACAACACGCTCGCCCTGCTCACCGTCGGGAGCAGCAATCTGCACGTAGCAGCGCGTGATGCAGGTGCCCGCGGCAAAACACGCTGCCGCAAGCGTGAGTGCCACGCGCGCATCGTGCTCCGCGGCCCAGATCGCGCGCGTGTCCTCGTCCAGCTCGCGCCAGGCGTCATCTTGAGCGTCGTATTCGCGTTGCGGCATGGCATCAACGACAGACTGCCCAAACCGAACGAGCATAATCCCCTCGGCAACGTTTGCCCGATAGGTATAGTCGAGCCGCGTGACCACGTTGAGCGCCTCAACGATTCGCGCAAAACGGGTGCGCACGTCCCACTCGCCGCCCGGCTGGCAAGCCACCGTACCCGGTTTGCCCCACGGGTTATCGCTCGAGGCCGTATCGAGCAGTCGGGGAACATCGTTGGTCGTCTTGGCGATATGCCACGCATCAAAGAGCGCGCAGCCCTCAAGGCTCGGCGAGGATGCCGCAGGGGCCAATCCAGCCCCGATGCGCTCAAAGATGCCGGAGAGGCGGTTGAGACGACACTCGATGGCGAGCAGCGTGTCAATCTCGTCCTGGTCTAGCAGACTACGATCAAAATTGAGATAGAACAGCTTTGAGCGATCGATGCGAGCCAGGCTCATCTCGGACTTGGCGGCGATGGTGCGCAGGCGGGGCAAGTCAATTTCGCTCATAAGGGCGGCGGCATAGCGCTCAATGCCACTTGGATTATCTGCATGGTCAATGCGGTAGAGCAACGTTTCGATTGCATCGGGCAGCGGCGTGGAATCAAAACCCAGCAGTACCTCAACCGGCTCGGGGAGTTTTACAAGTTTGATCTTGTCGACGGCATTTTTCATGCCCTCGTCGAGGCCGTCACCGTCTGCCGTGCCTAAGACAGCGTTTTCAGAATCGGCAAATATCACGTAACGCAAGAACATCGAGGCCATGAACTCGCCGTAGCGAAGGCTGCGCGTCGAATTCCACGTCTCGCGATCGGATTGTTCGCGCATGGTGCCTTCGGGAGAGCCGATGACTCGCGCCCGGGAGCACATCGTCCCATCGGTACCCCTGACCGCAATCTCACCGATGTTGGAATCGGACTCGTCAAGAATCAGTTGCATGTCGGGATCGTCGGGCAGCGACATCTCGTTAACGGGACGGTCCACCTTATAGACCTCACCCGAAACGCTCACGTAGCCCAAAAGCGACACATGGCTTTTGCCGACGAATTCGACGACATAGCATGATTCATGCGGATCCTCGCCAAAGAGCTTCCAAACCACGCCATACGAGCGTCCCGCAGGCTGCTCGGGCATGACCGGAAAGCGCTTTTTGGGATCGAGAAACCTGAGCTTGTATGTCGGACGCTCTGCCACGAAATATCACCCTGATCGGTCGTCTAAAGAAAGAGCGCGCCACGG
>CATVQO010000063.1 GCA_958346165.1 uncultured Collinsella sp.
CCACGTCTGCCGGTTGGTCCTTGTCCTTTGCAAGTCTATTCGCAACAGGCGAGGTATAGGGAGGTAGATACTTCCCGCGATCGCTCAGTGAAATCTTGGAACACAGTTCCTGGGCCAGGGCAAACGCCTGGATACAGCCGACCTCGCGAGCGACGGCAACACAAAGGGCCTCGGGAGATAGGCTGTACATCCCCGGTTCCACCTCTAGAATCGAGCCGGCAGGCAACCCGGAGCACACGGACCAGTCCACGCCAGGCATGCGGCGGCGCTGCACCGCAGATCCCACCAGCAAGCACAGATCTTCTTGCACCTCGCCGCTTTTGGCTCCAATTCGAACCAGGTCGGAAAGATAAATATCCTCGGTCGAAGGCGATGACGCACACAGCACGCGGCGCTCCTCCTCGGGCTCAAGGTCCTTCCAGCCGACGTAGCCCATCTGCCGGCGCTCGGCGCGCATCATACGCAACGCCGAGGCGCCCGTCAGGATCACGGAAGCCGCTAGCTGCTCTTTTGTCGGTTTGTCACACTGCCTGATTGTTACCGCCACACGAATCACCCCTACCAAACGCGTGCGATAGCGAGGCCATCAACGGCCGCGGCACCGGCGCGCTTGAGTTCCGCCGAAGCCACTGCCATCGTCGCACCCGTGGTGATAACGTCGTCGATAAGCAACAGGCGGCGGCCCCGCACGTCCTCAACGGTCTCGTACATGCCTCGGGCGCGTTCACGGCGCTCTTCACGACCGAGTTCACGCTGGTCGCCATGGCCGTACTTAACGAGGGCGTCGAGCAGCGGAACACCCGACAGCTCGCAAAATGGGCGCGCGATGGCTTCCATATGATCGAAGCCGCGTCGCCGAAACGCCGCCGCCGTCGCGGGCACAAACACCACTGCATCGGCGCCGGACAACACACCGCCTAAGCGTTCGGGTGCCGCGACCTGGGCATGTAAGGCGGTGTCGTATAGCAGCTCTGCCAGATACGGCGCCAGGCGTCGCTCGCCCGCGTCTTTGTACGCTTTAATGATCCGCGGCAGCGGATGCGTGTAAACGGCACATGCCAGGCACCGGTCGAGAGCTTCGGCCATCGCCGAGGACGTACCCTCGACCGAGCACTCGGTGCACAGCAAGTCTCCAAACGGGGCGCCGCATCGAGTGCAGCTATGCCGCGGGTCGATGAGCGCGAGCGCGGCCAGGCAGTCTTGGCAAATAAGCGCACCGGCGCGCTCGCAGCCGGCGCATCGCGTGGGCGACAACGCCTCAAGCGCCTCGTGCGCCGCCCGCTCGGCAAACGGTAGCAATTCATCCGCAAACGGTAGGATGTCGGCACCTTGCAGGCATCCCAACACATTCAAATGTCTCTTCACGACACAACCCTCCCTACGCTCGGTCGCAGGGAGGGTCGTTGATTCAGCGCTATGGTACCCCGACGCGTTTGGGGTCAGGCAGGTTAAATCCGTTTGCGGGCGCTATTCGCCGGTGGGCGGTTGCGGTGCGGACGAGTTTTGGGTCGAGCCCTCGCCACCATCTTGACGCGGCTTGCGGGAACGACGACGGCGACGGCGCTTCTGGCCCTGGTCGGCCGAACCCTCGCCACCACGATCTTCGCGCGACTCGCGTTCGTCGCGAGCAGCGCCGCGCGCGGCCTTGGCAGCCGCCCCTCCGCCATCTCCAGGGCGACGGTGCGTGACCTTGACCTCGCCATCCGAGACCTGATCGGCCACGGAGGGCACCGAGGGCTTTTGCTGCGTGCCCGAGGAATGGCGACGACGCGGACGCGGGGCGCGCTCGTCATCGTTGCGCTGCTTGCCACCCTTGTCGGCAGGCGTATCGGAACCCGAACCACCCTTGGGGGCGGCACCGGCTTCGCGAGCGGCTGCGGCGCGGAAGGCGTCCTCGCGCTCCTCGCTCGACAAATGGCGGCGGCGACGGCGCGTGGGATTCATGCCACCGCCGCGGTTTTGCTGCTGGGGCTGCTGAGCCTCGCGCTCGCGGGGGGAATTCTTGCCTGCGGGAGCGGCCTCGCCTACATCGCCCGAACCCGAGCGCTTGCGACGGCGACGTCCACCGGCAGCCTCCTCAGCCTCGGGTGCCTCGGCCTTGCCGCGACCCTTACCGCGGCCGCGACCCTCGCCCTGGCTCTGACCGGCACGGGCATCGGCGTCCGCATCGCGACGGCGGCGCTTGGGCATCGTCGTCCCCGCCAGACGGTCGGCGCTCGACAGGCCATCGCCCACGTCGACGCCATTCTCGCGGTCGAGCTCCATAAGCGCCAAGCGCATCTCGGGCGACTCGATACGCTCGAGCACATCGCGCGTCACGCAGTCGGGGCGGCAGTTGCAGCCCTGCTCGGCGGCCTTCTTTTTGCAGCCCTCAGAGCAGGTCATGTCAGCCAGGTTGACCTTAAAGACTTTGCCGTTCTCCAGGCGCAACACCAGCTGCTCGCGCGGCGTGTCATATTCCTGGATACGCGCCTTGCCAAGCGGCGTATCGATAAGCGTCTTCTTTTTGGGCGCGCGGCTCTTAAAGTCCTTGTACGCCTCGAACTCGTAGCGCAGGCAGCACATCAGGCGGCCGCAGACGCCGCTAATTTTGGACGAGTTGAGTGGCAGGTCCTGCTCTTTTGCCATGCGAATCGAAACCGGCTCAAACTGTCCGCCAAAGCGCGTGCAGCAGAGCTCCTGGCCGCACTGGGCATAGCCACCCACCAGGCGGGTCTCGTCGCGCACGCCGATCTGGCGCATGTCGACGCGAATGTGCAGCGTCGAGGACAGGTCCCTGACGAGCTGGCGAAAATCGACGCGCTCCTCGGCTGCAAAGTAGAACACGGCCTTCTCGCCGCCAAACAGGTACTCGACGCCCACCGGCTTCATCTCGAGGTCGAGCTCCTTGACCAGGCGGCGGAAGTCGACCATGGCCTCGTCGCCCTGGATGGCCAGATCGTCGGCAAGCTGCAGGTCGATGTCGCTCGCCACGCGCAGTACGGGCTTGAGCGGCTGACCGATCTCGTCTTGCGGCACCTCGAAGGGATCGGCCGTGACCAGGCCGATCTCGGTTCCGCGCTCGGTGGAACAAATGGCATAATCGGCCTCGAGGATATCCAGATCCTGCGGGTCGAACCACAGGTCGCGCGAGGCGTAGGTAAACTTAACGGGTACAACTAACGGCATTTCAGTGCCTTCCTGATATCGAACAGCATGACCTCGATGGCCAGCTGGGGAGTAACGTTTCTGGCGATGTTGCGCTCGGCGGTCGCGACTGCCTCGAGCGCCTGGGTGGCACCCGCAACATTGGTCGCGGCGGCAAGCCGACCGATCGTGTCGCGCACGTCTTCGTTCACCACGTCGGCTGCCTCGTCCTGAAGCGTCAGCAGCACGTCGCGCATGAGCGTCCGCGCGCTCGCCAGCGCTTCCATGATACCCGAACGCTCGCGCGCGTTGAGTTCGCGCTTGTTGCGGTCCTCAAGCTGCTTCAATGCTCCACGCGACAGGTAGTCGGCGTTTTGCTCGAGCACCTTTTCCTGTGTGGACTTGACCTCGGCGAGCGGCGCCTTAACGGCGACGATGAGTGACTTGGCGCGGCTGAGCACGTCGGCCTCGTCGGCGGCGATAAGCGAATCGATGGCGCGAACCATCTGACGGCGGGCGTCCTGGCGCTCGGCGCTCTTGAGGAACTCGATGCCACGCGTTGGGCTCCCCGCCACGGCAACAGCCATGCGACAACGCGCGATATCCTGACCGGTAGCGCGGCTCACGGCACGCGCGGCGACGGCAGGCGATACCAGCCGAAACGGCACGCACTGGCAGCGGCTCACGATGGTGGGCAACATCACGTCTGCCGAGGTGCCCAGCAGGATGAACATAACGCCCTCGGGCGGCTCCTCGAGTGTTTTGAGCAGTGCGTTGGCGGTATTGGCGCGCAGTTGCTCGGCACGGTCGATGATGTAGACCTTGGCCTTGGCACGGATGGGCGCCAGAGGCACGTCATCGAGCAGCTCGCGGGTCTGGGCGATGAGGTAGCCCGTGGCGCTCTCGGGCGTGTAATAGTGCACGTCGGGGTGCGTATGGCGGGCGACGCGCACGCAGCTATCGCATGAGCCGCAGCCATCCTGCTCGCACAGGAAGGCTTGGGCGAGCGCCCACGCGGCGTCGAGCTTGCCCGCGCCGGGCGCGCCCAAAAACAGGTAGGCGTGCGATGCGCGACCGCTGGCGACGGCATTGGTCAAAAAGTCGCGCACGCGCTCTTGGGTGTCGAGCTTGGCCAGCAGACTTGCCTGAGCGGGGGCCATGCTACTCGGCCTCCTGGGCAAGCGCAGCGGTGACGGCGTCCTGGGAAATGTCGAGGCCGTAGGCGCGAACCCGCTCGACCGTCTGCGCGAAGACTTCCTCGATGGACGCGGTCGCGTCGATGAGCTTTACGCGGTTTGGTTCCTCGGCGGCAATGGCGCAAAATCCCTGGTAGACGCGCTCTTGGAAGGCCATGCCCTTGGCCTCCATGCGGTCGGCCGCACCGCGATCGGCCATGCGCAGCGCCGCCTGCTCGGGCGTGATGTGATAGACGAGCGTGAGCGCCGGGTGCGTACCCGCGACGGCCAGGTTATTGGCATCGCGCACCATCTGACGATCGAGGCCATCGGCAAACGCCTGGTAGCAGGTCGTGGAATCGTAGAAGCGATCGCACAGGACCACCTTGCCGGCAGCAAGGGCGGGCGCGATGACCTCGTGCACCAACTGAGCGCGTGCCGCCTCGTAGAGCAGCAACTCGCAGGTGTCGCCCATCGCCGTATTGGCGGGGTCGAGCAGCAGGGCGCGGATCTTTTCGCTGATGGCGGTGCCGCCCGGCTCGCGCAGACTCACAACCTGGTAGCCAGCGAGCTCGAGCGCACGGGCAAGCAGGCGCGCCTGCGTGGACTTGCCGGCACCATCAACGCCCTCGAGCGTGATAAAGCTATGTTGAGCGGGCTCAAAAGCCATGGGCGCAGCCCCTTCCTACAAGGCGCGAAAATGCAAGTTATAGCAACCAAGCCATGATACCCCAGCGTCCGGCGCACCCCAAATCCCACCTAGTCATTGGGGACGTTCTTAAATGACTAGTCGTTTAAGAACGTCCCCAACGACTAGGTCTCGGCGCGGGTATAGATGGCGAAGGAAATGTCGCGCTCCAAGGTCAGGGCCTGCTCGCGTTCGAGGTCTTGGGTGAGGATTGCCAGCACGTAAGGGCGCTCGGCGTAGACGATTGCTGCATCGTGCTGAGCATTCGCCAGGCTGCCCGTTTTGTGCGCGACCAAAACGCCGCCGGGAACGCCCTCGACAATACCGCGCGCGTCTTCCTGCGCCAGCAGATATCCGCGCGCTCGCTCGCACAGCCCGGGCGTCGCGATTGTCCCCGCCGCCAGCCGCTGCAACACGGCCGCAGCATCACGGGCGCTCGTATAGTTCTCGCGACCTTGTGCCTGGGCCTCGGCATCCATCATCAAACGAGCGAGCACGGTCTGGGTCAACCCCAATGCGGCACACGTTTCGTTGACCGTATCCATGCCAAGTCTGCTGATAACAAGGTTCGCTGCCACGTTATCGCTCTGGGCAATCATAGCGTGCAGTAGCTCGTCAATACTGTACGACACACCCGCGCCGCGCGACTGAATGTTGCCGCTGCCACCCACGATATCCTGTTGCGTTACCGTTATCTGCTCGTCGAGGGACAGCTCGCCCGCCGTCACGGTCTCGAGCGCACAAGCGAGAATGGGAAGCTTGATGATGCTTGCCGCCACATGTCGCGCGTCCGGCGCCACAGCGACTTCACCATCGAGCGACGCGAACGTTTGAGGATCAAGCGCCACAGCATAGACCGAGGTAGACCCACCATACGGCTCGACAAGGGCTTCGATATCTTGCTGAAGGCCGGCAATCCAAGAGGTCTGGGAGACAGCTTCCGTCTTTTGAGCGGACGGATGATTCGCTTTTTGTTTGACAGGGACAGCGGGGCCCTCAGCCTCGTTGCGGCGCGCGGCACAACCGCCGAGACTCATCACCGAGGCAAGCGCTCCGGTCAACATTCCGGCACAAAACACTCGACGCGAGCAATCGCGCGCAGTGAGGGGTGCATCCCCCGGCGGGAACCGGAACGCCTCTACGCTGTCGCCGCCACCCCGACCTTGCTCGCCGCAGTACACAGACTCACTCCCCACCATCGCATTCTACCGAGCCGTCGATAAACGGCCGCACCGGACACCCAGCACGCCACACTCATTGTGACGCATGCGACAGGGCTTGCGCGACATGATCATCCTCACATAACCAGTTGGGTCGGCGCGGCCCAACCGCACCTGAACCACCTTATAATCTAGCCAACACATCGAATGGAAGGAACCATCATGCCCCGGTTTTGTACCCATTGCGGCAAGCTTCTGAATGACGACGAGCGTTTTTGCACCAGCTGCGGAACGCCGGTAACCGATGATGGCCAGGCCTCTCAGTCGCAAGAGGATGCGCAGGCAGCCGAACATGCCGCCGCGTCCGATGCCGCCTTCGACACCGCCGCGACCACGGTTCAGTCTGCGCAGCAGCCCACGGCGACTCAGCCCCAACCGGCAGACGTGACCGTACAGTCCGCCCATCAGCCCGTGCCCGCTCCCCAGCCCGAAGTCGGCACGACGCAGCAATGGACGGCGCCAGCCGGCTCCGCGCCGCAGCAGCCCATACCGACCGCCGCTCCGCAGGCCGGCGCCCCCGCTGCTCCCAAGAACAACAACGCCCTGCTCATCGGCATCATCGCCGCGCTAATCGTCGTGATTATCGCGCTCGTCGTGTTCTTTATGATCAAGCCTTTCGACAAGGGCGCCGATGATACCAAGGGCACGACGATCGAGAAGGTCAAGATCGACCACGATAACGACGACGCGTCCGTCAAGGGCGACCCCAACAAGCTTGACGATGATGATGACGATGACGTCCACGATGCCGCCACCATCAGCGAGCAGAACGTCTACGACCAGCTGAGCTCCTACTACAGCAGGCTCTCCGATCTTGATCAGCAGGTTCGCGACTGCGCCACCACGTTTAACACGTATTACCTTAAGGATGACCGAAGCTCGCGTCAGTCGGCCAGCGATGCCGCCGAGGCGCTCGAGGATCAGATCGACGACCTCAAGGACGAGGTCGAGGACCTGGACGTTCCCATCGACTCGCAGAACTACAGCTCGTGGAAAGACATCATCGCGCTCTACGACGACCTGGAGAATCGCATTGACGTCATTTGCGATGCCTGGGAGATCAGCCTTGAGTACTCCAGCCCCGCCAACCACAAGGACGAGATCGTGGCACCGCTGGCGCGCGACAACGTAGCGGGCACCAACGACAACAAATACCGTCTGGACTTTGAGGACCGCTACCCCGGCGCCGCACCCGTCGAGGTGAAGTAATCCCAACAACTGATCAAAACTTGCGATGAAATAGGGA
>CATVQO010000064.1 GCA_958346165.1 uncultured Collinsella sp.
AGATACGACTCGACCTCGCCGAGCCGGTCCGCAAACGCGTCCAGCTCGGCGGGCGTTACCTCTAAAGCCTCAGCCATTAACGATTCCTGCCGTGGCAGTACTTAAACTTCTTGCCGCTACCGCAGGGGCACGGGTCGTTGCGGCCCACGTTGACGTACGGATCGTCGCTCTCGGACTTGCGATAGGTGGTCACCTTGCCACCGTTGTTGACGGCAGCCGGTCCGCCTTGGACAGCCGTGCGGGCCTGCACCTGCGCCTGCTTGCGCAGCACCGAGTCGCCGTTATCACCATCGACCTCGGCAGGACCGGAGAAGCGCGCGCCCTCGAGCGCGGGCTCTTCCTTGTGCTCCACGGCACGCGGGGCAGCCTTGATCTCGATGCGCAGAACCGTGCGCAGGTAATCCTCATACATGGTATCGACGAGTATCTGGAACGCGCCGTAGGCCTCGGTCTTGTACTCAACCAGCGGGTCGCGCTGGCCAAAGCCGCGCAGGCCGATGCCGGTCTTAAGGTAGTCCATCTCCTGCAGGTAGTTCATCCAGCGGGTATCGATGACGCGCAGCATGACCTGGGTGTTGAGCTCGCGCATCAGGTCCTCGCCCAAGCGCTCGGCCTTCATGTTGTAGCACTTCTCTACGTAAGCCAGGACATCGGCAGCCAGGGCCTCATAATCCTCGTCGGGGAACTTCGGCGTATCGATGTGGCCGGTGAGCTCCACAACCCACTTGCGCAGGCCCTCCAGGTCGCGCTCGCCATCGTGACTGTCCTTGGTGCAGAACTCCTGCACGCAGCGGTACACGGTGTCGTGCATGACCTCGGTGATGTGGTCGGTCAGGTCCTTGCCGTCCAGAATCTTATTGCGCTCGGCGTAGATGACCTGGCGCTGCTTGTTCATGACGTCGTCGTACTCAAGGACGCTCTTACGCATGGAGAAGTTGATGCTCTCGACCTTGTGCTGGGCGCTCTCGACGGCCTTGGAGATGATCTTGTGCTGGATGGGCATGTCGTCGCCCATGTCGGCCGTGACCATCATCTTGGAGACGCGGTCCATCTTGTCGCCGCCGAACAGGCGCATGAGGTCGTCCTCGAGCGACAGGTAGAACTGGGTCTCGCCTGGATCGCCCTGACGGCCGGAACGGCCGCGCAGCTGGTTGTCGATACGGCGGGACTCATGGCGCTCGGTGCCGATGACGGTCAGGCCGCCGGCGGCAAGCACGCGCTCGCGCTCGGCCTTGCAAGTCTCCTTGGCCTCGGCGTTAAACTGCTCGAGCTGCTCGGGCGTCACGTCCTCCATGGTCAGGCCCTCGTACTCCAGGCGCTCGCGCACCAGCTCGTCGGGGTTGCCGCCCAGCAGGATGTCAGTACCACGACCGGCCATGTTGGTGGCGATGGTCACGGCGCCGTAGCGTCCGGCCTGGGCAACGATGTGGGCCTCGCGCTCATGGTGCTTGGCGTTGAGGACCTCGTGAGCGATGCCGCGCTTGGTAAGGGCGGCGGACAGCTTCTCGGAGCTCTCGATGGAGACGGTGCCCACCAGGACCGGCTGGCCCTTGGCATGACGCTGCTCGACATCGTCGGCGACGGCGTTGTACTTGGCCTGAATGGTGCGGTATACCAGGTCCTCGTGGTCCACGCGCTGCACGGGCTTGTTGGAGGGGATGACCTCGACGGGCAGCTTGTAGATCTCGCGGAACTCGGCATCCTCGGTAAGTGCCGTGCCGGTCATGCCGGAGAGCTTGTCATACAGACGGAAGTAGTTCTGCAGGGTGATGGTGGCGAGTGTCTGGTTCTCCTCGCGTACGAGCACGCCCTCTTTGGCCTCGATGGCCTGGTGCAGGCCCTCGGAGTAACGGCGGCCTTCCATAATGCGGCCGGTGAACTCGTCGACGATCTTGACCTCGCCGTTGGTGACCACGTACTGCTTGTCGCGGTGGAACATGTACTGGGCCTTCAGCGCCTGCTGCAGGTGGTTGACCAGCTGGCCGGAGAGATCGGCATAGATGTCATCGATACCCAGGCGGCGCTCGATTTTCTTAAGGCCGCGCTCAGTGGCGGCAATGGTGTGCTTGGCCTCGTCCATAACGAAGTCGCCCGTGGGCTCCACGTCCTCGGTGGCGGTGAGCATGTCGTGCGACACGTCCTCGCCGCGCTCAAGGCCACGCACGGCACGCGCGAAGTCCTTGTAGGTACTGGCGGACTTGGTGCCAGCGCCCGAGATGATCAGCGGGGTGCGGGCCTCATCGATCAGGATGGAGTCGACCTCGTCGACGATGGCGTAGTTGTGGCCGCGCTGCACGCGCTGCTCGGGACGGGTAACCATGTTGTCGCGCAGGTAATCAAAGCCGAACTCGGAGTTGGTGCCGTAGGTAACGTCAGCCTGGTAGGCCGGGCGCTTGAGCTCGAGCGGCATGTTGTTCTGGAGCAGACCGACGGTCATGCCCAGGTATTTATAGATGCGGCCCATCCACTCGGAGTCGCGTTTGGCAAGGTAATCATTGACGGTAACGACGTGCACGCCCTTGCCGGCAATAGCGTTGAGATAGCCGGCCAACGTGGAGACGAGGGTCTTACCTTCGCCGGTCTTCATCTCGGCGATGTGACCCTCGTGCAGTGCCATGGCGCCAATGAGCTGCACGTCAAAGTGGCGCATACCCATGGTGCGCTTGGAAGCCTCGCGCACGGTGGCAAAGGCCTCGGGAAGCATGTCGTCGAGCGACTCGCCGTTGGCGTAACGCTCGCGGAACTTATCGGTCTGGCCGCGGAGTTCCTCCTCGGTCATCTTCTCAAACTGGGGCTCAAGACCGTTGATCTGGTCGACGATCTTGTAGTAGCGCTTAAGGTCCTTATCGGATCCAAAGGACAGCAGCTTTGACATGAATCCCATGTGGTTTTCCTTTTTTGGCCATCGCCCACGCCGTGCAGCTGCGGGCGAGTTAAACACAGATGATTGTACTTTAGCCAAACAAGGCGCGGCCTATACGGTCGACCTCGACCGCCACGTAATAACTACGATGGGTGCCCGGCGTCCCTTTATGTTGAAACGCGGGTTTCCCGACCAGGATGCGCATCAACCAAAGGCTTGCAGAGGAACCTATCGAAAAGTCGTTCTTTTCTCGTAAAAGGGCCGCACCCCCAATGGAGTACGGCCCTTCTCAATATTGAGCAACGTCTAACGGTTAGTCCAAGTCCTCGCCGTTCGACGCGATGACCTTCTTGTACCAACTGAAGCTCTCTTTGCGGGAGCGCGCGAACGTTCCGTTTCCGTCGTCATCCACGTCAACGTAAATGAAACCGTAGCGCTTGCGCATCTCGCCGGTACCCGCCGAAACGATATCGATGCATCCCCAAGGCGTGTACCCCATAAGATCGACACCGTCGATCTCGACGGCTTCCTTCATCGCTTTGATGTGAGCTCGATGATAGTCGATGCGCCACGTGTCGTGGACGATACCGTCCTCAGAAGGCTCCTCATATGTACCGATACCATTTTCGACAATCATCAAAGGAATCTGGTAGCGATCGTAGAAGAGGTTAAGCGAATGGCGCAAACCATAAGGATCAATACCCCAGCCATAGACCGTCTTCTCGATGTAGGGATTAACATAGCCCGTGTTGATGCTTCCGCAGTCGAGGTCAAACGTAGTTCCCTTACCAGCTACGAGCGTGAAGTAATAGCTATACGACAGGAAATCAACCGTCCCCTCACGCAACAGTTCTTTATCACCCGGTTGCTCATCGAGCACGATTCCCTTGCGCTCGAGCTCTTTCAACTTGTACGCCGGATAATATCCGCGACACATAACATCGGGGTAGAACAGATTGACGCGCATGAACTCATCATTCGCCTTGACGTCTTCCGGATTGCACGTGTTGGGATAGCTGAACAAACCACCGTACATCATACCGACCTTATTCTCAGGATCGATTTCATGTGCGATCTTGACCGCCTTAGCGCTTGCAAGGAACTGATGATATGCGGCTAACATACGAGTTTGCTCGTCTGCGTCCTGAGGAATTCCGCCTGCCATCCACGGATTCATGGACATGCAATTAACTTCATTAAACGTCAGCCAATATTTGACCTTGCCCTTGTAGCGTGTGAAAACCGTACGAACATAGCGCTCAAAGCAATCGATGGCTTTGCGGCTTTTCCAACTTCCGAATTTCTGCATGCCCAACGGGGTCTCATAGTGGCTCAAAGTCACCAGAGGCTCAATACCATACTTGTGGCACTCATCGAAGACCTCATCGTAATGGGCCAAGCCCGCCTCGTTCGGTTGTTCATCGTCTCCGTTGGGGTAAATGCGCGCCCAATTGATGGACATGCGATATGTTTTAAAACCCATTTCGCCAAAGAGGGCTATGTCTTCCTTGAAGTGCCCATAGTGGTCGATGGCGACATGACTGGGATATTTCTCTCCCTCAATAACGCCGTCAGTGATACGGCGATTCTCGGTTGCAGAGCCGGCAGTCATCACATCGGCAGTATTAAGCCCTTTGCCATCGGTCAGGTACGCACCTTCACACTGGTTGGCGGCAGTAGCGCCTCCCCAAAGAAAACCTTTGGGAAATGCCATGAGTAACACCTTTCTTGCTCGGCCCTACGACAGGACCGCTCCAATGAAATAAAAATCGTAGCCAATCGAACCGCTTCGACAAAAGCGGCCATCTAAAAGAAACTGACCAGTAGCGTCATTACGCCTCAGCGGCCTCGGGCCTGTAGAGAATATAAGTGGCGATGAATGTCACCACGGCGCCAACGAGCATACCAGCAGCCATCCAAAGCATATTGGCCATCGGGTCATCGCCGCCCAAATAAGCAGGCAGTGCAAAAAGGCCACCGGAGCCAATCATGGTGTAAAACGCGGCCTTACCGAAACCGGCAACGAGAGCGCCACAGAACGATCCGATCATCGCGCCATACATGGGAGTTTTCAGGCGCAGATTGACACCAAACATAGCCGGCTCTGTCACGCCGCCCACGATAGCCGTGATGGCGCAGGCGCTAGCAACGGAACGGAGGTTCTCGTCATGTTTGGTCTTGAGTGCGACGGCCGCGCAGGCAGCGCCCTGATCGATATTGGCAATGAGATTCGCCGTGCCCACAACGCATTCATATCCAAGCGTCGCCAGCGAATTGAGCAGATAAGGAGTAAGAGCGGAATGCATGCCGGTCATAACGAGCCAGGGGAACACAGCCGCAAGTACTGCCACGCCAAAGAACCCCGTAGCGTTGTAGAGCCCCATAATGGCGGCGGAGATATAGTTACCGATAAAATAGCCCACGGGACCAGTGGCGCAAAGGCCGATAGGCACAATCACGAGCAGGGTAAAGAACGGCTCGGTAATGGAGCGGATCGAATCGGGAGAATGCTTGGCGAAGAACTTTTCGATATACGACATAACCCAGACAGTCAACAGAGCCGGGACCACGGAGCTCGAATACGAGGCGGCGTAAACCGGAATGCCGTAGACATCGAGGGGAGTACCGTCAGTTACCGCGGCGATAAAGCTGGGATGGATGAACATGGCGCCGACCATCATTCCCAGCGCCATGTTGGCACCGAATTTCTTTGCAGCAAACGCGCCGATATACACTGGCAGGAAGTAGAATCCCGCATCTCCGACAAACGTGAGCACCTGCATAGTGCCACTGTCAGCGGGAAGAAGATTAAACTGCTGCAGAAGCAGCACAACGATCTTAATGAAACCGGCACCGATAAATACGGGAATGATCGGAGTGACGCATCCTGATATCGCATCGAAAACGGCGGAAATGCTGAATTTCTTCTTTTCGCCGTCCCCAAGGTCTTCGTTTACAGCGTCTTGTTTCTCGAGCCCGGTTTTCTCTGCAATCAGATTGTAGGCATCCCCCACCGACTGCCCGATGATCACTTGATATTGGTCTCCCATCCATTGTGAGCCCATAACCCCCGCGATCTTGTCAATCTCGGGCTTCCTGACAAGCGCCTTGTCCTTCACATTGAAACGAAGACGCGTCACGCAATGCGTAAAGAAAACAATATTGGACTTACCGCCCAGATACTCGACGATTTTATCGGCGAGTTCGGCATAACGTTCTTTGTCTGCCATCGAGCTTGTCACCCTTTCAGAATGTTGCGCGGTGAGGTACACCAGGGGTCGTCAAATCGAACCGCTGCCCTTTTGGGTTCCTAACGTTTCACCGCTTTGATACACATCCTGCTCACATGAATAACCAGGTAGACCTTTTCATCCTCGGAAAGACTGACGCCTGGCCAACTTTCCTCGATATGTCGCGCGATTCGCTCGACGCATTTGAATTCCGCAGGATATTGCTCTTTAATTCCACGAAATCCATCTACGACGCTACTGTCGAGCGCAGAACCATTTTCAAGCCGGTCGAAAAGATAGCGCATATGCGTGGCATAGCGGGAGAACGCAAACGACTTTCGGTCGACATCGAGCGAAAACTCATCTTCGACGATTTCCGTCACGTCCTCGAGCATGTCCTCATAGCGTACCTCCTTAGTGCGCCCCACTCCATCGCTCGCTTCGAGACGTGCGTTGACGATATTGATGGCGACAGCTGTCGCTTCATCATCGGCAAGCGGTGCGCCGAACCTTCTACGAGCACGGCGGATGATGTGACGCCCCACGCGGAGTTCATCGGGATAGGTATGCTCCACGTCAAAAGCAAGGGGCATACGGACCTTGATGTTATTCGAGGCGCGCTTGATAGCAAAGGTCATGTGGTCGGCCAAAGTGAAGGCAAGGTTGGGTGAGAGCTGATAATCGAGTTCGCGACGAACGTAATCAGCCGCCTCAATGCAGAAGGACATAACATCCTGAGGCAAATCGTTGATGGCAGCAAACAAATGCTCGTCCACGTCGTAAAACGTACGCTCCACCTCCTCGAGAGAGATGTCACGAGGAAGTTGGCCGAAGCCGATTCCCTTGCCCATGGCGAGGAGCTCGTTACCGGCGCTATCTTCGCAGACAGCAACGTTGTTATTGATGCGGCGTATCGCCTTCACGTTACCTCAACCCCACTCTGGTGCATCGCATAACTCGGAATACCGGGCACTCATTGGTACACGGCTTTTGTTTCGTACGATCGCTGGAAACAAAAACTTCTCGAAACAGAACCAAATGCAAGTGATGATTCACCTGCTAGACGGTCATGCCTCAAAGAGTAACATTCCACTTAAGCGATGCGATTGTGAACAGATTCCGGTCATGCCCCATGTGGGTAACATTCCGTTTTTAAGTTTAGGACGCCGGACCCGAACAAACAAGACAGTCACGGTGAACGGTCGATATAGAGCCGTAATCAGAACCACCCTTAAAAAGGGTGGTTTGCTCTTAGGGTATAACCCACGGGC
>CATVQO010000065.1 GCA_958346165.1 uncultured Collinsella sp.
GCACCGCCATCAACGACACCTCGTCGGTAACGGCTGCGGCGAGCGCCTGGGACAGCATGCATCCCGGCGCCAATGTGCTCGAGAGCGCCACAGTGGTCAAGCTCACCAGGACGCTGGCCATTATTCCCATCACGCTGGTCCTCGCATGCTGGCAGATGCATCTGGCGCGCAAGGCCGGCGGCGACGCTAGGAGCACGTTCTCGCTTAAACGCGCGTTTCCCATGTTTGTGCTGTTCTTTGTGCTGGCGAGTGTGATCACCACGGTGCTTCAGCTTCCCGTGTCCATCACGGCGCCCATCAAGGAGCTGTCGAAATTCTTTATTGTGATGGCCATGGCGGCTATTGGTTTTAATACCGATATCGTTGAGCTGGTCAAAAAGGGCGGCAAGCCCATCGCGCTGGGCTTTTGCTGCTGGATTGGCATTGCGTGCATGAGTTTGGGAATGCAGCACGTGCTGGGAATCTGGTAGAGAAGTAGCTTATTTGCGTGCTGCGTGCTGGTGAGCGCATTCTCACGGTGGAGCGATAGGAGCTCTTGCGGGTATGGCTTGTCCGCAGGTTTATAAGTCCCGAAGAGCTCTTATCGCCCCGCCAGGATGGCGATGCGGGGCAACACCTATACTCGCAGGACGGCGCTTTCTGCCCTATAGTGTTTGGTGAGCAATATTGTTCAATTTTGAAACACTCGGTCGTGCGATCGCCGGCGGTTGCACGTCGCTGCAGACAGGGGCAAATCATGGATAGCGATGCCAAGCTGAACATCTTGACCGATGCCCTGGCTGCTGCCGGGGCATCGGCATTGGCAATCGATGCGCGTGGGGACGTCGCGATCTCGACCATGAATGACGCGGCGCTTGAGCGGGATGTGGCGGTTTTTGTCGCTGAGCGCCTCGACCGTATAGGAGACGGTGCGCGTCTGGTTATGGGGCGTGCGGGTGCGCGCCTGAGCCTGACCGTTCGCCCCACCGACAAAGAGGGCGGGGGCCTTTGGGTCGTCGTGGTCCGCAAGGTGCGCGGCGCCGCGGCGCATGCGGGTATCGAGTGGCTCAACGCCGACGAGGTTGAGGCCCGCTACGAATCGAGTGCGTACGGCATCGTTGAGGGGGCGACCTCGGTGGCTGCGCCGGTTGCAGAGAGTTACGCGCGCGGTGTGCCCCTTATGCTCGAGGGTGAGCTGGGAGCGGGCCAGGTCGAGATCGCCAAGCGCCTCTATCTGGACGGTCCTTTTGCCGGTCAGCCCTTTGTTTCCGTTGCGCTCGATGAGCTCACCGAGCGCGGTTGGCGCCATGTGCTCAAAAGCGCCGAATCGCCGCTGTTCCAAACGGGGCTGACCCTTTGCATTGAGGGCTGGAATGCGGTTGGCCCCCAGCGCCTCCGCGAGCTGGTCTCCACGATGACCGACACCGCGTTGGCGACGCGCTGCCATGTGGTTCTGACGGCGAATGACATGCCGGGCGGCGGCGAAAGTGATCAAGCCGCCTTTGTGACCGAGCGCTTCGCCTGTGCGGTGAGCGTCGCGCCGGCAATCGCCGAGCAGGGAGCCGCGTCGACGAAGGTCGCGCGCTATTTGGAATATCTCGCTGATGCATTTGGGACGGCAGCGCCCACGCTGTCTGCCGCGGCGACGAAGACGCTCGATGCTTACCGCTGGCCGCGCAACTATCTGCAGCTCCGCGAGGTCTCGGAACGACTGTATATATTGGTGGGGACGGGCACGGTGGACCGCGCTGTGGCGGAGGAAGTGCTCGCCCAAGAGGACGTGATTAAGACCGCAACCTTTGGCGCCCCGACGCTTGAAAGTGACCTGTATATCCTGCGACCGCTGGCCGATACCGAGCGAGATATCGCGCATCTGGTTGTAGACCATCTCCACGGCAACCGAACCCGTGCGGCGGAGGTGCTGGGCATAAGCCGTACAACGCTGTGGCGCTTGCTGAAGGACGATGACCGTTGAGCGAGGCGCCCGTGACCGCACGCGACGCGTGTGCTACAGTCCAAAGCGTTATTGTTTCGATTTGGTTACGGCGTGCGAGGGCATATGGCTGAGACTTCAAAACCGAGCCGCAGAAGGCGGAGTGCCGCGCCGGTCAACCGACGCACAACATCGGTGACGTGGGGCAAACACGCCTCGGGGTTTGATGGCTCGTTCAAGCGTACTAAATACGGCTATCCTTCGGCAAGCGCCCGCTTGGCAATGCAGGCAGAGTCCTCGCTGTGGGGCCGCAAACGCGTGGTGGGCTCAAAGCTCAAGCACGACGGAACGCTCGGCTACATCAGCCGCGGGGCGGCTCGCCGCAGCGGGCTCAATCCCGCCGGCTGGCATCGCTACGTGCCGATCGTGGCCGCCGTTGCAGTGATCGTCATCGCGCTCGCTGCGCTCGGATATGCCGGCGGTGGCGCCAACTTGGACGCAATGTTTAAATCGCCCGAGCTCGCGCATGTAGGTACAGAAGTTGTCGAGGGCGCTCAGGCCCAGACGAGCGTCGCGCCCCAGCGCGGTATCGTTGCGGCGGCCTCCACCATCGCCGATGTGCAAAAGGACGAAGACAAGCAAGGCGACGACGTCGATGCGAATCAGACGAGCGAAACGGCAATAACTCCATCGGCGGGATAAGTTGCGAGTGGGGCAGCTAATTTGGGACGGGGCTTTTTTAGCTGCCCAAGACAGTGGCTCATTCGATGTCAGTCGCCAAAAGCGAGCGAGCCGCATTTGCGCCAAGGTGACGTGAAATGAGAGGGCGCTGACCTTCTGGTCGCGCCCTCGAAATTGAACGTCAGATTGGCGTGAATGCGGCCCGCGCAGCGTCAACGAGCCCGCCGTTCGGTAGAATGGCGGAACTAATTACCTTACGTAGACCACGTTGTCGCGGCGGGGTTTGGGCTCGGGCAGCGTGTCCTCGGCATAGCCCAGAATGCAGTGACCGACACCGCGCAGGCTGCCGTCGGCGGGTAGACCCCAACTGGCCAGTAGCTCCAGGCCCTCGGGCGAATCGAAAACCTCGTGGGCGCGATGAATCCAGCACGAATCAACGCCCAGCGCATAGGCAGCGTTGAGCAGGTTGCCCATGGCGAGCGAGCCGTCTTCCAGATGTGTGGGCACGCTGCGGTCAACCAGCACCACCACAACGGTCTTGGCGCCATAGAAGGGGTCGCTGTTGCTGCCCATGACTTGCGCGTTGAGCTGCGAGAGACGCTCGACGGTCGCGGGGTCGGTGACGGCGACAAACGTCACCGGCTGGCGGCCCATGCCGCTCGGTGCATATTGGCCGGCTTCGATAATACGTGCAAGCTTTTCGGCCTCGACGGGACGATCGCTGTAGTTGCGGCAGCTGCGGCGGTGAATGAGTGCTTCGATAGTCTCCATGGTGTCTCCTTGCGGTGGCGTTGCAGATGCCCCGTTCATACCCGTCGGGCTCAAACGATAGACGGTCAATTGCCCGGCCAAAAGGATAGATTCCAATTGGGAAAGTAGGTTTGCATAAAAGTACCTTCAGAATGTGACAAACAAATGGGATGGTTAAACGTTTTATCCCGTCTACCCTGCGGTTTTTTACCACTTGCCTAAATGACGAACGCATAACCTCTGATAAAGGTTTTACTAAAGGAGTACCAACGTTTATCAATGCGCCGTGGTGGCGCCGGGCCAGGAGGTAACATCATGTTCCAGGCTGGAGATGTCGTCGAGACCGATTTCGAAGGATTTCTGAAGCTGCTGCGTTCCAAGACGCGCGCTTTCGTGTCGATCAACGATCACGAGTACTACATCACGCACACCGATGGCTATTGGCGTGTTCAGGATTGCGAGGCCCTCAACGACAAGGGCCACTTTACTGACTGTTCTGAGTTGGTCAACACGGTCTGCGAGGTCGTCGAGCTGCCGTGGATTGCCGGCAAGAGCCTGCATGACAGCTTCTCGGGCGCTACGGTCTATGAGGCCGTCGCCGCTTAACAGGCAATAAAACCCGATTTTCACGTGACCGCTGGCGCCGCCCCCGCGCCGGCGGTCTTTTTCTGCCGATAGGCCATAAAAATGCACGCATTTGCGGAGAGCCTGTTGACGATAGTCAAAACTCGGACTAATCTAGAGACACATAATTGGTCAAAAATCGGACAATTGAATGGTGGGATAGATGAATAGTGCGGTTACGCTGGTCGACTTCGATCGGTTGCTCAATGGACTCGACCATATCTATTCGGAGTTCTCGCGCGCCTGCGGCCTTTCGGACTGCGCCTACTGGATGCTCGTCGACACGAGTGCAGCGGGCGGAAGCGTTGCCGTGAGTCGGCTGACGAGTGAATGGTTCTACAGCAAACAGACCATCAATTCGGCGATTAAAACGCTTAGGGCGCGAGGGCTTGCGACGTTGGAGTTTGCCGAGGGCAGTCGTAAAAACAAGGTTGTACGACTGACCGAAGAAGGCGTGCGGTTTGCCAAGCGCTACGCGTTGCCGGCGCAAAAAGCCGAGCAACAGGCATTCGAGGCGCTCGAGCCGTGGGAACAGTGCGAGATCATGCGCTTGGTCGGTAAGTTCTCCCATGTTCTTAACGAAGAGTGCGAGGCATTTAAACGGCAAGTGGCCGCCGAGAACGAGACTGACGATAAGGGCGAGGGGGACGCATGCGACTCTTAATGAGGTTTATGAGGCCGTACCGCGGTCTGATTGCGGTGACGCTGTTTGCGGTGCTGATAGATAACGTCGGTACGCTGTTGGTTCCCACGATGCTGGCGAACATGGTCAACACCGGTATTACCACGGGCGATGTCGACTATATTTTACGCAACGGCCTGTACATGCTTATCGCGACCGGCATGGCCAGCGGCGGCACGGTGCTGGGCTGCTATCTTTCGGCGCGCCTGGCCGCCAACGTGGCCTGCGATATCCGCAATGCCGTGTACGACAAGTCGCTCGAGCTGTCCGCCAGCGACTTTGAGCGCTTTGGCACGGGTTCGATGATCACGCGCTCGCTCAACGACATCAACGTGATTCAGCAAGCTGTCCTTCAGACGATTCAGCTGGTGCTGCCGGTGCCGTTCTTGGCCGTGGCAGGCATCATTTTTGCTTGGTTCATCGATCCCGCCATGGGTACGCTGCTGGGCGTGGTGGTTGCGATCGTGCTGGTGGCGGCGGTCTTTACCGTTGCCAACGCCGCGCCGATCTTTATGCGCCTGCAGAGCTTTATCGACCGCATGAACGTGGTGCTGCGCGAGAACATCGTGGGCGTGCGCGTCATCCGCGCATTTAACAAGGAGCGCCACGAGGAGCAGCGCCTGGACGAGGTGTTTAGCGATTACGCGGCCAATGCCATCAAGGTCAACCACCTGTTTGTGGGTCTCGACAGCTCCAGCTTCTTTTTGATGAATATCGCCGAGGTGGCGGTGCTGTGGGTGGGCGGCAACCGCGTGGGCGTCCACGCCATGCAAATCGGTAGCATCTCGGCCGTGCTGGAGTACGCGATCCTGATCCTGTTCTTTGTGATGACGGCGCAGATGGTGATTCTGACGCTCCCACGCGCCGCCGCATGCCTGAACCGTGCGCAGCAGGTGTTGGAGATTGAGCCGAGCATCGTGGACGGCAAGCGCACGCTGGACACGTGCGCGGCGGAGTCTGTTGACGGTGCCGACGCGGTGGCCGTGTTCGACCACATGTCGTTCCGTTTTGACGATGCCGACGAGGATACCCTGTGCGACCTGAGCTTTGCCTGTCGCCGTAGCCAGACCACGGCGATTGTAGGCTCGACGGGTTCGGGCAAGTCGACGGTGGCCAAGCTCTTGCTTCGCTTCCACGATGCCACGAAGGGCGCCATTCGCCTGAATGGCATCGATCTGCGCGACCTTTCGCAAGACGACATCCGCGGGCGTATCGCCTATGTGCCGCAGAAGGCATGGCTGTTCTCGGGTACGGTGGCGAGCAACCTGCGCTTTGGCAACGAAGACGCGACTGAGGCTGACATGCTCCATGCGCTGGAGGTTGCCCAGAGCACCTTTGTGCTCGACCAGCCCCAGGGGCTCGATACGCCGGTGGCCCAGGGCGGCACGAACTTCTCGGGTGGTCAGCGCCAGCGCCTGGCGATTGCCCGCGCACTCATGAAGCATGCCGATCTATATATCTTCGACGACAGTTTTTCGGCCCTGGACTTTAAGACCGATGCGGCACTGCGCCATGCGCTGCAGGACGAGACGTGCGATGCCGCGGTGCTCATCATCGCCCAGCGCATCTCGACTATTTTGCATGCCGATCAGATCGTGGTGCTCAAAGACGGCGAGATCGTGGGCCTAGGCACGCACGACGAGCTCATGGAAACCTGCGAGGTGTACCGCGCAATCGCGGAATCGCAGATGAAGGGAGGTGAGTAGCATGACCGAGGAGCTCAAGAAGCAGGGCATCGTCGATGGCGCTGCGGTTGTAGAGACAGTCGAGGAGACGGGCGTCGCGCCCGACCTGGACGAAGCCGCCATGGCGGCGGAGCGCGAGGCTCGCCGCCAAGCGCTCTACGAGGAAAACGAACGTGCCGAGGACGAGCGCGCCCGCGCCGAGGCAGAGCGTATGCGCGACGTGGACGACGAAGACGAGGACGAGACGCCTCGGGATACCTGGGCGACGGTGCGCCGCCTGTGGAGTGAGGCTGCCGGCGACCATTGGCGCTTCTATATCGTGTTCGCGAGCATTGTGTTCTATGTCATCTTTAACACCGCCGCGCCGGCATATAGCGCCCGCGTGATCGATGAGCTGTGGGGCCACATTCAGGTGGCGTTTGCCAACGACACCACTTTCAGCATCACCTGGGAGAACTGCGGCAAGACCATTTTCGTCTACTTTATGATCTGGACTGCCGCTGCCTCGTTCTATGCGCTCCAGAGCTTTTTGATGTCGAGCGTCGCTGAGCGTCTCAATCTGCGCCTGCGCAACCGCATCGCGCAAAAGCTCAACCGTCTGCCGCTCGCCTATTTTGACGCGCATCGTCCCGGCGAGGTCGTCAGCCGCGCGACCAACGACCTGGACAAGATGTCCGAGAGCATGCAGCGCGGATTGCTGCAGCTGCTCGTGTCGATCGGCACGGTTGTTGGTGCTGTGAGCGTGATGTTCGTGTTCAGCGTGCAGCTTACGCTCGTCTTTCTGTTCTTTACGGCACTGTCGCTGCTGGTGACGAAGGTCGTCTCGCGCCGCACACACGATGTGACGGGCGAGCGCCAGGAGTGGGTGTCCAAGATTA
>CATVQO010000066.1 GCA_958346165.1 uncultured Collinsella sp.
ATTTTTCCGAGAGCGGCGGCTTTAAGCTCCGCGGTGTTTCTAAGGAGCTTGAGGATAGCTATTTGCCCGAGTTTATGCCGTATGGCGCGGGCATCCCGACGTACGTGCTTCGCGAGTCGCGCGCTTGCCGTCTGTCGATTCAGCAGGACCTTGAGGGCGATCGTGTCGCCTCGGGCATGTTTATGGATTTGGACAATCGTTCTAAGCACCTGTTGCGCGTGCAGGATATGCCTCCGTACCGCAGCGAGATCTGTCTTCCCGTTTTTTACGGTACGCAGATCCTTGGCGTGCTGGAAGTTGGCTGGAAACGCCCCCAGGCACCGCTCGCCTATGACGTTAATGTACTCGAGGTCATTTGCGATTACCTGTCTATCCAGCTGGTCGGCATGGCATCGAGCCTTCGCTCTCGTCGCACGGCCGAGCTTGGCCGCTCGCTTAATGTGCTTCGGGATGAGTTGTTTGCCTATCTTGATGATCCTGTTGCCGCCTCGCGTGCGGTGTCGGCCGAAATTTGCGCCGTGCTCAATTGCCATTTCTGTCCCGTGGAGTATGACGCTAGTCTGGACGCCTACGTCATAGATTTTGAAGGCGGCAGTCGCGTTGCTTTGCCTGACGATCCCGAGAAGCTTTTCTTTTCCACGACGGCGCCAGCGGCACGTCTGGGGGCTGGCCCTGATGGCTTTGGGGCGTCTGTTTTGGGCGGCACGAGTGCCGAGGACCTTAAACACGTCCGTATAACTCGCGTTGACGAATCGATGCCTATGGGAGGCTGGCTTAGGGCGCATGGTCTACCTTGCCAAGGTCTCTACGTCGACACCGGCATCGAGGCGGGGCGCCCGCGCTCTGAGGGTGATGGCAAGCACAGCAGCGACGCAATTGTCCCTGCTTCTGTTGCGAAGGGCCCGACGACGCGCGCGCTGCTGCTTCGTGATGGCAGCCAAGAGCCGATTGATGACCTTGAATATGACTACTTGGTGCACTTGGCGCATGACTTTGAACTGATCTACGAAGGCGAATCTCAAAAGCGCGAGGAGCGCCATATCGCTCAGACCCTCCAGATCGGCATGAGAAATTCCCTGGGGGATGTTCCGGGTATCGCAACCGATTCGGTGTACCTGTCGGCCACGAACTCGGCGTTGGTCGGCGGCGATTTCTATACGCTCATCCGACTTCCCGACGACTGCGCCGTCATGATTCTGGGTGATGTGTCTGGCAAAGGCATTGAGGCCGCATCGATGTCCGCGCTCGTCAAGACGGCCCTGACGGCATATGCCTGGGAGGGCGCTGGCCCGGCCCGCATGGCGCGCTCCCTTAACAGCATGCTCATGGGCTTTTCGAGGGTCGAGACGTTCGTGACGGCCTTTATCGCCAAGATTGACCTTAAAGCCGGACGCGCAACGTATTGTTCGGCGGGCCATCCTCCGACCATGGTCATCAGGCCAGAGTCGATGCCGCTGGGCGGCGGCGAGGCCCGTGGGGGAGAGGTCGAACTGCTTGGATGCCAATCGGGCGTAATCGGTGCATTCGAAGGCATGGTGTACGAGACGGGTGCCTTTACGTTCGCCCCCGGCGACATGCTCTTTATGTATACGGATGGAACGATTGAGGCCCGTGACCGCACCGGAGCATTCTTTGGCGAGCAGCGCTTGCGCGACCTTCTGCTTTCTGTTTCGGGGGAGGGCGTGTCGGGCATTTGCGGCAAGGTCTTGGGCGAGCTCGACCGATTTACCGAATCGGCGCTGGACGACGACATTGCATTGGTGTCCCTTGAGTTTTTACGGGGTCGTTCATAGACGACGCTGGACGGGCTGAATCCGCACGGTTGGGGAAACAAATGCATCGAGTGGGCTTTTTTGGGGAACCATGGTCGTATGAATGAGTGGAATGACATAGCGGTTTTGACGCCACCGGGCGATATCGACATCGCCACGGTGCCTGCGCTGCGTCGGCGGTTGGATGCTTTGGTTGACCGCGGCGTGCGTCGTGTCGTCATCAACTGTCAGGCTGTTGGCTTTATCGATTCGACGGGCTTGGCATTCCTGCTTACGCGCGCTCGTGAGCTCATGAGGCGAGAAGGCCTGCTTTCGCTCGTCAATGCATCAGGCGAAGTTGTTCGCTTTTTGGAGATTGCTCGTCTTGTCGATATCCTTCATGTCGCGGGTCCGGCACGGGAGTCTATTCCCGCCATTCCGGTGGGGGAGCTGCCTCGCTGGAGTAAGAGCGTCGAGGTCCGTCAGGGTATCGAGAATCTTCCATACTACCGACATCACATCGCCGAACTCCTTGAATCGCTTCCGTTGCGCCGCGACGAGCGCTACGATGTCGCATTGGCGTCGGGGGAGGCACTGGGTAATGCCTATGACCATGCGGGCGGTGTCGGGTGCGTCCTGACGGTTCAGGCCTATGGCGATCGCGTTGTGGTTGAGGTGCTTGATCGAGGTGCCGGCTATTCTATCGATAAAACGAGCGAACCGGTCGCATCCGAGGAGCGCGGCCGTGGTATCAAGCTTATGCGTATGCTCGTCGATAACGTGGAGGTTGCGCGTCGTACAGACGGCGCCGGCACGCGCGTGCAGATGGTGAAGCTGTTTAGCGGAGCGCTGGAAACGTGTGCCTAGCCAATCGCTTTAGCGCGTTTAGCTACTAAGAACATGCGGCAGACAAGTTTTTTGAAAAAAGTACTTGCGTCTTTTGGACAACTCGCGTAAATTAATAACCCGCAAGCGGACATGGCTCAGTTGGTAGAGCACAACCTTGCCAAGGTTGGGGTCGCGGGTTCGAGCCCCGTTGTCCGCTCCATTGCATTTCCGGACCGTTTAGGCGGTCCTTTTTCGGCGAAGTGGCCAAGTGGTAAGGCAGAGGCCTGCAAAGCCTTTACCCCCGGTTCGAATCCGGGCTTCGCCTCCAGGCAACATCCGGGCGCTCCGGCGCCCGTTTTGTTTTACATATGCGGACATGGCTCAGTTGGTAGAGCACAACCTTGCCAAGGTTGGGGTCGCGGGTTCGAGCCCCGTTGTCCGCTCCAAACGCAACAGCCCGGCTACTACGGTAGCCGGGCTTTTTTGTATCCATTGCATGGGCTCGAACCCGAGAGGGAGCGAGCGTTTTGGGTCGTGGCTGTGGCGTTGTTTGCTGCGAATGTCAGCTTTGGGCGTATCATCGTGGGCATCTCACAAAACCTCGTTGCAAGGGAGGCACGCCCCATGGTTACAGAAAAGTCTTCTTCGCGTTCATGGATGTCCGATGCCGCGATCTATCAGATCTACCCGCGCTCGTTTAAGGATTCGACTGGTTCGGGTCTGGGCGATATCGCGGGCATTACCCAGCAGATGGACTATCTTGAGCGGCTGGGTATCGAGGCCATCTGGCTGAGCCCGTTTTACCCATCGCCTCTTGTCGATGGTGGCTATGATGTGGCGGACTACTGCGATGTCGATCCACGTCTCGGCTCGCTTGACGACTTCGATGATATGATCGCTGCGGCTCACGCGCGCGGCATCAAGGTCATCGTCGACATCGTGCCCAACCATTCATCCAGCCAGCACCCCTGGTTCAAAGCCGCTCTTGCCGCCGGCCCCGGATCGCCCGAGCGCGCCCGTTATATCTTCCGCGATGGTCGCGGCGAGCATGGCGAGCTGCCTCCCACCAATTGGAATGCCAACTTTGGCGGCCCCGCATGGACGCGTGTTGCGGACGGTCAGTGGTATCTGCACATGTTTACGCCCGAGCAGCCGGACTTTGACTGGTCATGCCCTGAGGTTCACGCGCTCTTTTGCGACGTCCTGGCGTTTTGGAGCGATCGAGGCGTCGATGGCTTTCGCATTGATGTGGCGCAGGGTCTCGCCAAGGATCTCGACCGCGATGACCTCGACCGGTGGCATCTCGCCGAGGGCGATGACATGGTTGACGACGGTACCCATCCACTGTGGGACCGCAACGAGGTCCATGAGATCTATCGCGAGTGGCGTCGCGTGTTTGACCGCTATGATCCGCCGCGCAGCGCCGTTGCCGAGGCGTGGGTGCTGCCCGAGCGCCAGTATCTCTACGCGCGCCCCAGCGAGCTTGGCCAGACATTCAATTTTGAGTTTGCCAAGGCCACTTGGACCTATGATGACATGCACACTGCAATCGAGAAGGGCTTGAAGGCAGCCGTCGAATCCGATTCCGCCTCGACCTGGGTACTCTCCAACCACGACGTGCCGCGCGTGGCGACACGCTATGCCCTGCCGCAAATCAAGGCGACGCGCTACCACCAGATTGCGCTCGACTGGCTCTTACGCGACGGGTCGTCTTATGACGAGGACCGTGAACTCGGCGAGCGCCGCGCGCGGGCGGCCCTTTTGCTTGAGCTGGCGCTTCCGGGCTCGGCATACGTGTACCAGGGTGAGGAGCTCGGCCTTTTTGAGGTGGCTGACATCCCGTGGGCTGCACTCGAAGATCCTACTGCGACCAATACGCACGGACCGAAGCGCGAGAAGGGGCGCGACGGCTGTCGCGTGCCCCTGCCGTGGGTGGCGGCGGACGATCCCGCGCAAGGCGGATCGTTTGGGTTTTCGCCGGCGGACGCCGATGCGGCGCCCCATCTGCCGCAACCTGCATGGTTTTCCGATTACGCTGCCGATAGGGAAGAAGCGGACCCGACATCGATGCTTGCGCTCTATCGTGACGCCCTCTGGCTTCGGCGCAAGCTGCGCGGTTGCGCCAACGATCTTGCGTGGCTCGATCTTGACGGGCGCACCGGTCTTGCGGATGGTGCCGAGGGCGCTGTGGGCGGCGTCATCGCCTATCGCCGCGACAACGGCTGGGCGTGTGTGACGAACTTCGGCGCAGCACCCGTGGAGCTGCCGGCGGGCAGGGTCCTGCTCACCTCATCACCGCTTGCAGACGGCAGGCTCGCGCAGGACAGCTCTGCCTGGATCATGCTCGGTGAGATGTAGGGGTCTCTTGCGGCGAGATTGCGTTTGCCCGCGCCTTCCGTGGTGGCTGATGTCTTCGCGAGGTTCGCGAGGGCGTTGCAAAACTTTTTAAAAAAAGTTCTTGCATAGGATGCGGGCATCACGTAAGATTAATCCTCGTAAGCGGACATGGCTCAGTTGGTAGAGCACAACCTTGCCAAGGTTGGGGTCGCGGGTTCGAGCCCCGTTGTCCGCTCCATTTGGGCGTTTAGCTCAGGGGGAGAGCGCTTCCCTGACACGGAAGAGGTCAGAAGTTCAAATCTTCTAACGCCCACCAAATGTTCGCAGCTCAGAGGCTATGTCCTCTGGGCTGTTTTGTTTTGCTACCAAGCACGCCGCCAAATAAGCCACCAAATATTGATCCAAGGTCTGTACGCGATGGTCTTCGCGTCCCGTAGAGGTGCCGGCAGATTGCATACGTCCTGGCCGATCGTGACCGCAACATGTTGGTCAAGCACAATCTTTTGGATTCTTTTGGCGTGAGCGGTTTGGTTTTGGTAGGATTTGTCAGCGGCTTGACTAAGGGGGTTTTATAACTGCCATGCAGGTAGCCGTGTTGGTAACGTTTTACCGACTTGCCAAGAACCCCTCATTTTTAATGCGTCTGCAAAATGACTAATTGCTTTGACCTGCTGAAACACTATATGTTGTGTTTGACCTAAAAAAAGAATACAGGATATAGATGCGTCTTTGTCGTATGATAGATGGCGGACAGAGAACGAAGACCTTAACTGCCTCTTTTGAACGTGTCCTGGAGCCGCTTGATCGGCTCCAAGGAATGTCCGCATGGAGGCTTATGGTTTATCGAGAACACAGATTGCGCGACGGCGCCGCAAGACAGGGGCAAGCCCTGCCGGGTATCGTTTGGCTCTGAAGCGCGATGAGGCTACGATGCGAAAGAGGCAAGAGGATGAAGATCATCAAGCGCAGCGGCACCGAGGTTGTCTTTGACATCGATAAGATCGTCAATGCCATCCGCGCCGCCAACTTGGAGGTCGAGGAGAGCTCTCGTCTTACCGACCGCCAGGTGGTTTACGCGGCACAAAACGTCGCCGAGGCATGCGAGAACGCGGGCCACACCGTGTCGGTCGAGGAGATTCAGGATCTGGTCGAGGACGAGATTATGCGTCTCGACTGCTACGAGGTCGCTCGCCATTACATCATCTATCGCTATGTTCAGAGCCTGAAGCGCCAGAAGAACACGACCGACGACAAGATTCTGTCGCTGATTGAGTGCAACAACGAAGAGGTCAAGCAGGAGAACTCCAACAAGAACCCGACCGTCAATTCCGTTCAGCGTGACTATATGGCCGGCGAGATCTCCAAGGACCTGACTCAGCGTGTGCTGCTGCCCCAGGAGATTGTGGATGCTCACAATGAGGGTCTGATTCACTTCCATGATTCGGACTACTTTGCCCAGCACATGCATAACTGCGACCTGGTGAACCTGGAGGATATGCTCCAGAACGGTACTGTTATCTCGGGTACGCTGATTGAGAAGCCGCACAGCTTCTCGACCGCCTGCAACATCGCGACGCAGATTATCGCCCAGGTTGCTTCCTCCCAGTACGGTGGCCAGTCGATTTCGCTGACCCATCTTGCCCCGTTCGTCGAGGTGAGCCGTCAAAAGATTCGTGGCGAGGTCGCCCGCGAGCTCGAGGAGCTCGGCGTTTCCGCATCTCCCGAAAAGGTCCGCGAGGTTGTTGAGGATCGCCTGCGTGACGAAATCCGTCGCGGCGTTCAGACGATTCAGTATCAGGTCGTGACCCTTATGACCACCAACGGCCAGGCGCCGTTCGTGACGGTCTTCATGTATCTCAACGAGGCTCGCTCGGCGCAGGAGAAGCACGACCTTGCCATGATCGTGGAGGAGACGCTCCGTCAGCGCTATGAGGGCGTTAAGAACGAGGCCGGCGTGTGGATCACCCCGGCGTTCCCCAAGCTTATCTATGTACTCGAGGACGATAACGTTTACGAGGACTCCCCGTACTTCTACCTGACTCAGCTGGCTGCGAAGTGCACCGCCAAGCGTATGGTGCCCGACTACATCTCTGAGAAGAAGATGCGCGAGCTCAAGCTGTCGAAGGGCGAGACCGCGGGCAACGGCGACTGCTATACCTGCATGGGTTGCCGCAGCTTCCTGACGCCCGACCGCTCGGGCAACGGCTTTA